>NZ_JABLUU010000009.1:0-128685 GCF_018491655.1 Komagataeibacter oboediens
ATGCCGATCGCCAGAATCAGTCGGCATAATATATATGGTCAATCAGACGCGATTTTCATCTCAGTTCGATGCTCGGCCATTTCCATGACAGCCGAGCAGGACAGATCACAGATGCCACGGCATAAGGATTAGCTCGTCCACTCAGGAGTGTCGTTTCCTCCCTCCTTGTTGGTAGCCAGATAAAAGGCCATGAATGGAACAGGCATGGCCACATCCAGAATGATCATTCCTTCTGAAAACGTGCCAGAGACACGTATATGACTTCATTCCAATCCATATGCATCCAGGAGATTACGTCAGTGCGCCTGCGTTCAATCAGAAACGCGCGCCTGAGAAGTATGCGCTCGGTTTATGCAGACACTTCGCCGTGCCCGATTGCGCACCCAGACTGCGGAAATCGCTGGGGAAAGGCAGCCCCCCCCTCAGCGATTTTTCTTTCTGCGCAGACAGGCACGATGGAAGGTACAGCTATTCCCCCTCGCAAGCTGCCGACACGCTGGAAATTTCAATCCACCAAAAGGAACAGGCCTCACAGCATGCGAGCGATACCCCCTCCTTCGTTCCCCATGTATTTCAAAAGAACACGAGACAACCCCAAGATGGGCTCATAAATATACGATATTCATATACAATATATCACAGTATCATCTTCTTAAATTTATTGTAAATTCTGATGAGATATTTTTCCATGGCATCATCTACCAAGGATCCTCAGGCCAACCGTAAATGCTTCACATCCTGTTTCCCTATATTGCCCAGCCGCATCAGGAATTCCATTCTCTTCCAATCGCATTGGAAATGGCACGGCTTTATCCGGGAATTAAGGTTCATATTGCCAGCCTGACCCCGGAACGCGACTCCCGTATCCGCTCTCTTTGCAGATTATACCCCGAATCTTCGGTCACCTTTGATATTTTACAGATGCCCGGATGGCTTCGGCACCACATCAGGCAGCACGGGCAGACCCCGCTGGGTAAAATGGCAGTCCTTTTGCTGAACAGAAATTATTTCAACAGATTTCAGGCAATTGTCGTGCCCGAACGTACATCCCTGTATTTACGCAAGATGGGGGTCTCTTCCCCCCGCCTAATCTGGACCCGTCATGGTGCGGGTGACCGGGCCATTGGATTCACTCATGATACGCGCCAGTTCGATTTCATACTTATGGCGGGACACAAAATAGAGGAACGACTGACCCGGGCCGGTGTTTTGCGCCCCGGCCATTATACCACTGGCATATATGCAAAATTCGATATGGTGCGCCGGCTGCACGCCCATGGTCTGCCATTATTCCCCAATACCCGTCCGACCATTCTCTACAATCCCCATTTCAGCCCGCGCCTGTCATCATGGCACCGGTCTGGCATGGCAGTTCTTGATTATTTTGCCCACCAGGAAAAATACAATCTGATCTTCGCACCGCATTACCGTTTGTTTGATACCCATCGCCTGAAAAGTAATGGTATACTGGCGCGATATGGGATGCATCCGCATATGATCATTGATCCAGGCAGCGACCGCAGCGTGGACATGAGCTATACGCTGGCAGCAGACCTGTATCTTGGAGATGTCAGCAGCCAGGTCAGTGAATTCCTGACAAAACCGCGCCCTTGCATTTTTCTGAATACACATCGGGTGCAATGGCGTGGCAACCCGAATTACGAAAACTGGACCCTTGGCCCCGTTGTTTCAAGCATGGATGAATTTGCCCTCACCCTTGACAGGGCCTTCCTCACGCATGCAAATTTCCTTGATCGACAAAAAGAGTATATACGCGATACGTTCGGGTTTGCGGCTCCGGAAGATACGGCGGCCAAAGGCGCGAAATCGATTATTGACTTTTTGAGGTTAATTGGTTGAACACCGCCCATTCGCCGTTTCAAGTTACGTCTGTGGAAGTCACATTACCGGAAATGATAAGCCTCCCGACCCCCTCCGATTCTGGTTTGCCGCGTCGTTACGGCGATTTTCCGACGTTCCCGGCAGCGCTGGATTATGCCGCACAGGGCAAGAGCGGCTTCAACATCTACTCTGGCAAGGGCGTACTGCTCGAAACGCTGCCTTACAGCACGTTGCGCGAACAGGCGATCGAGACGGCCAGGCGCCTGCTGTCGCTGGGGCTGGAACCGGGTGACCGTGTCGCCATCGTCGCCGAAAGCGATGGGGATTTCGCCCGTATTTTCTTTGGCTGCCAGTATGCAGGCCTTGTTCCTGCCCCCCTGCCGCTGCCCGTCGCATTTGGTGGGCGTGAAGGTTATGTGGGCACACTGCGTGGAATGATCGAAGGGGCCGCAGCCTCCGCCGTGGTCATTGCCTCCATCATTTCATCATGGACGGATGAGATCACCGCCGGGCTGGATCTGAAATTCTCCGGCACGCCAGCGGAACTGCTGGAAACGCCCATTACGGTCGAAACGCTGCCCTCGGTCCAGCCTGATGACCTGTCCTACCTGCAGTTTTCCTCGGGCAGCACCCGTTTCCCTATGGGAATCGCGGTTACCCAGCGTTCCGGCATGGCAAATGCCCATGCCATCGCCCTGAACGGACTGAAGGTCCGGGAAACGGGCGATCGCTGCGTATCATGGCTTCCGCTTTATCACGACATGGGTCTGGTGGGCTTTTTCCTGACCCCCATGACATGTCAACTGAGTGTCGACATGCTGCCCACCCGCGAATTCGCGCGGCGCCCGCATGTCTGGCTGGATCTGATCAGCCGCAACCGTGGCACGATTTCCTACAGCCCGTCCTTTGGCTATGAACTGTGCGCACGTCGCGCCACCTCCATCGAGCTTGACCTGTCGTCATGGCGCGTGGCGGGTATTGGCGGTGACATGATCCGCTATCATATCCTTGAGGATTTTGCCCAGCGCTTTGCCTCGGTCGGGTTTGACAGCGGCGCGTTTACCGCCAGCTATGGCATGGCCGAAGCCACGCTGGCCATCAGTTTCGCGCCGCTTGGTTCGGGCATCAGGACGGATACGATCGACCTGCGCGCACTGGAAACGCGGGGCGAAGCCATTCCATCCAATGATCCCACGCGCGCCCTGCGCACCTTTGTCATCTGCGGTGAAGTCCTGCCGCGCCATGAACTGGAAGTCCGCGATCCGCAGGGCAACGTGCTGCATGACCGCCAGATCGGGGCCGTATTCGTACGCGGCCCCAGCCTGATGCAGGGGTATTTTCGCCGCCCGCAGGAAACCGCCCGCGTGGTGGATGCCAATGGCTGGCTGAATACCGGCGACCTGGGATACATGCTGGATGGACAGGTTGTCATAACCGGCCGCGCCAAGGACCTGATCATCATCAACGGCCGCAATATCTGGCCGCAGGATCTGGAATGGTCTGCCGAGACCGAAATCAGCAGCCTGCGCAGCCGCGATGTCGCTGTCTTTTCGGTTGACGAGGATGAAGGCGAGAAAATCGTGGCACTGGTCCAGTGCCGTGCCTCTTCCCCCGAAGCGCGTGAAACACTTAAAACCGAAACAGCCAACCTGTTCCGCCGGCAGCATGGGGTGGATGTCTCCGTCATTCTGGTGCCCCCCCATACGCTGCCGCAGACGTCATCGGGCAAGCTGACGCGTGCGTGTGCAAAGGCCATGCTGCTGTCTGGTGCGTTCCAGCCGCTGGAAACATCGTCGGTTTCCGTGGCCTGATGGAGCGGAGCCGCACGGCTCCCGTCCGGTCGGGCAAGAATGTAAAGCAGGACTGGCCAAAAACCTGTTTTTCGATCATAAGACTTCCGATCAGGGGACCGATTGCAGTCCCCGCTCCCCCGGTCATGGACTGTGGGGCAGGCCATTCATGCTGATCCCCTGCCTGTAAGCAGGCAGGACATGCCATAAGGATGTAGGAATGAGTGAAACGGTAGCGAGCGTCTCCGCGCTGATCGTGAAGACGCTGCTGGCGAACCCCAAGGTTCCCCGTGATATCAATGGCAGCAGCAAGATCGTCGAGGATCTGGCCTTTGATTCACTGGCCGTCATGAATTTTGTCATGGAAATCGAGGATACCCTCGACGTTTCCGTGCCGCTTGACCGGCTGGCGGATATCCGCACGATTGATGATCTGGCGGCCTGCATCGTCTCTCTCAAGCAGGCATCCTGATACACCATGTCAATTTTCTCGAAATATGAAGGTCTCGCGTCCGCCCTGTCGGCCGTGACGGCTGGCGGCGGACGCAATCCTTTCAACGTCGTGATCGAAAAGCCCATTTCCTCCACGGTCGGGCTGATCGAAGGACGTGAGACGCTTCTGTTCGGTACCAACAACTATCTCGGGCTGAGCCAGTCCCCCGCCGCGATCGAAGCTGCGGTGGAAGCCGCCAAGGCATATGGCGTCGGCACAACCGGTTCGCGTATCGCCAATGGTACGCAGGGGCTGCACCGTCAGTTGGAAGAACGGCTGTGCGCCTTCTTCCGCCGCAGGCACTGCATGGTGTTTTCCACCGGGTATCAGGCCAATCTGGGCACGATTTCTGCGCTTGCGGGCAAGGACGACTACCTCCTGCTGGATGCGGACAGTCATGCCAGCATTTATGATGGCAGCCGCCTTGGCCATGCACAGGTCATCCGCTTCCGTCATAACGATGCCGATGACCTGCACAAACGCCTGCGCCGCCTTGAAGGGACACCAGGATCGAAACTGATCGTGGTCGAGGGCATCTATTCCATGATGGGCGATGTCGTGCCCATGGCGGAATTCGCGGCCGTCAAGCGGGAAACCGGTGCGTGGCTGCTGGCGGATGAGGCGCATTCCGTTGGTGTAATGGGCGAACATGGCCGTGGCGTGGCGGAAGCCGACGGGGTGGAGGATGATGTCGATTTCGTTGTCGGCACCTTCTCAAAAAGCCTTGGCACGGTCGGCGGTTACTGTGTGTCCAACCACGACGGGCTGGACCTGATCCGGCTGTGTTCACGTCCCTACATGTTCACAGCATCCCTGCCGCCTGAAGTCATCGCCGCGACCATGGCCGCGCTAACGGAACTGGAGAACAGGCCGGAACTGCGTGTGCGCCTTATGGATAACGCCCGCAGGCTTCATGCCGGGCTGCAGGCTGCCGGGCTACGCACCGGCCCGCAGGCCAGCCCCGTCGTATCCGTCATTCTGGATGATGTGGCGGTTGCGGTCGCTTTCTGGAACCGGCTGCTGGATCTGGGGGTTTACGTCAACCTCAGCCTGCCGCCCGCAACGCCTGACCAGCATCCGCTGCTGCGGACGTCCGTCATGGCGACGCACACGCCGGAGCAGATAGACAGGGCGGTCGAAATCTTCGCCGTTGTAGCGGGCGAGATGGGTATCAATCGCGCCGCCTGAAAAAACCTGCCTGCCGTAATTTCCATAACAGATACGGCAGGCAGATCAGCGGATGCCGTTCCGAAAATGGCCCCAGCGGCAGTTCAATGCCGGAATGGCGCCTGATCTTCCATGCAAGATAGCGTGCTCCGCCTTCAAACGTAAACGCGGCCTTGAACAGGCGGCTGACATTCAGCACACGGCCCAACCGGCCGCGCAGCCACCAGCCTTCACGCATGGCCTGACGCAGTTCTGGTGTCAGCCGGGGCGACAGTTCGTCCCCCGTGCACGTAAAGGGCAGGCCATCGGCCCGCCATATATCAGGTAACAGGGCCCTGTACCGCGCCTCCTGCCCCTGCAGCAGACTCCTGGGCCTGTGCCCGTTCTCGACACGCAGTTCCGCGCCATAGGTGTGTGCGAACAGGGCCAGCCAGTAATCATCCGCCGTCCCGTGTGCAGGACCAAGTGCCGCAGCCCAGCGCCCGGCCTGCGCCACCGCGCGGATGATGCAGGCCAGAATGGCATCCGCCGCCTCCGGTCCCCTCACCCATGCCAGTCGCACAGGCTGGCAGAAGCGCGCCCAGACCGTCGTATCCAATGTGGCGCGCCCAGTCATGCGCCGGAACTGTGCAATCGACAGGATTGCCACCTTGGCCCGGATGACGCGTCCCTCAATCGTAATTTCGTGATATTCCACATTAGGCGGCAGGATACGGTTGGCTTCACGTGACAGCGTGCCAGCAGTCCAGTCTTCCAGCCGTTCGACAATCACATAGAAATCCAGGATACCTTCCGGGTCTGGCGCGCGCAGGGCGGACCCATAAAAAATCACACCCAGCGGCTGCGTCCCGCCCAGCAGGCGCGCCACAAACCCGGTCACAAAGGGGGCGACCGGCTGAACCAGATCATGGGCCAGCAGGTGGGCAACCCGACCGGCTGCGGCAGTGCGGTCTGAAGGACTGGACTGGGGCATGGTCACCCTTCCTTACGCGTGAATGAAATCTATCGGGGCCGTCGCGGACAGTACGATCCGGCCAGCTGGCCCGGGTGAAAACACCTCCCCATCCAGTACAAAATCAGATTCCAGCAGCATTTCAATGCGGTCCTCACACCCGCTGCAATAATCCGGATCCTGTCGCAGCCATGCCGGGTGCCGTCCACGCAGCAGCGCCCATGCCGCCGCCGCCAGTCGCGAAGGCTGGCCTGCAACATGAAGGAAGTTAATGACATCGTCACGCGTGCCAGGCGCGGTCCAGAACGGC
Organism: Komagataeibacter oboediens; assembly: GCF_018491655.1. Taxonomy (NCBI): domain Bacteria; kingdom Pseudomonadati; phylum Pseudomonadota; class Alphaproteobacteria; order Acetobacterales; family Acetobacteraceae; genus Komagataeibacter; species Komagataeibacter oboediens. The sequence goes on from NZ_JABLUU010000009.1 coordinate 6,555, forward strand.
CATATGCCGTGGGGCAGATGCTGCAGCGTCGTTGACAGGAACAGAAAGCAGTTGCCCTGACGCTGGATATGCGCCCCGGCCCGCATGACAAGCGCGTTGCCGCGCATCCATTCCTGCCGGGAGCGCCGTGTCAGCAGATGCGCCACCGATGACAGGAACGAAACGACAACCGCCATTTCATGCGAATAATTGTTCAGGATCGCCGGCTGGTGGGCCAGTTCGATGCCGCGCGTAAACGCGGCAGCCCCATGGAACATGCCCACGACGGGCGCGCGACCGTCTGGTTCCGGCCATTCCACAACCAGCCCGCAGCGCCGACGCACGTTCCGACGCAGCAGGCCCGATGCGTCCAGGCGCTGCAGGTGTTCCAGCGCCTTGATGCCACGCAGCCCGAAACCGACATCCCCCGCAATCAGATTGGTATTGCCGGATGGCAGGATGGCCAGGGCAGGCAGCCTGTCCGCTGGATAATGCCGGTGGATGGCGGTCAGGACGTCACTGACGGTCCCGTCCCCTCCATCTATGACGATACAGTCGGTCCCGCGCGACGCGAATTCCGCAATATTGGCATCCAGACGGGAACGGTCAGCCGGATCAACGAAGTTTTCTCCCAGCAGATCACGGGCTGTCTGGGCGTATAAGCTCCTGTCGCCCATGTTCCGCCGGCTGCGCGGGTTATAAACAAGCGCAAATCGTCCGGTCACTGATCATTCCATCCCTGTCTGAAATTTGACTTACAGGCCATAAGCAACCATCTGCCTTCTATTGCAAGGCACGAAAAGATGGAGCGCCCTCCCGCGCACGCAGCCATAACACATGTCGACAGCGGTACCGGCAGGCATGAGGCAAGGAAAGAGGTCAGCTTGAACACCATCACCATCGCGCATTTATCCGACCCCCACCTGCCCACCGAAATGGTGCCGCCGCGCGTGGGGGAACGACTTAACAAGCGCATGTTCAGCTATTTTTCGTGGAAAGGCCGCCGCCGCCATCTCCATCGCCCGGAAATCCTGGCCAAGGTCATGGCGGATATCGCAACCTGTCCGGTCAGCATGATCGCCGTAACGGGCGACCTGACCAATATGGGCCTGCCGGGGGAATGCAGGCAGGCACGACGCTGGCTGGAGCAGATGCCTGCACCGTGTACAGTCATTCCGGGGAATCATGACACCCTTGTGTATGACAGATGGCCCCAGACCTTGGGATTGTGGCAGCCATGGATGGGTCCCCTGCCGTTTCCCTTCGTTCGGCGGGTGGGAAACGTGGCGCTGATCGGGGTCAGTTCGGCAGTACCCACACCATGGTTCATGGCGACCGGAACCGTTGGCACGCGGCAGGCAGCCCGGCTGCGTGATATCCTGCGGGACACCGGCAGGCAGGGACTGTGCCGCATCGTCATGATCCATCACCCGCCGGTATCGGGACTGGCCATACGCCGTAAAGCCCTGACGGACATACAGGATTTTGACTCCTGCATCGCTGCCGAAGGTGCGGAGATGATCCTGCACGGCCATACCCATACATCGACCCTGTCCTCCCTTCCCGGTCGCATGGGACCGGTGCCGGTCGTCGGGATCGCATCGGCTTCGGCACGTTCGTGTGATCCACTGCGCGCGGCGGGATGGAACCGTATTTCGGTCACCCCGCATGACGCGGGTTACAGCCTGCATGTCGTGCGTCGTTTCTTCATGGCTGATGCGACGACAGGCACGGGGCAGGAAACTATTTTTGACCTGCCCTCTCCATCACAGTGTGGTTCCGGTGTAAGCACGCCTGCATGAGTCGCATGTCCTTGCCACATCGGATTGTAGGGAAACTCAGTCCCAACACAATGGACCGCTACCTGCTGCGTCAGGTCGTGCCGCCCTTTGCCATTGCGCTGGGCGTGGTCATGGCGGCCCTGCTGCTGGAGCGGCTGCTGGTCCTGTTCGACCTGCTGGCGGCCAATGGCAGTTCGATGAAAACCTTCGTCGCGCTGCTCAGCGATCTCGTACCCCATTATCTGGGCCTGGCGCTGCCTGCCGCCATGTGCGTCAGCGTATTTTCCGTGATCCGGCGCATGAGCGCCAACCATGAAATCGACGCGCTGACCGCGGGCGGGGTGTCGATCTTCCGCATATGCCAGCCCTTTGTCCTGACGGGGGCCATATTCGGCCTGCTGGCCTTTTCGCTGTATGGGTTCATACAGCCATACGCGCGTTACGATTACCGCTCGGCCTTCTATTTCGCCAGCCATGCGGGCTGGACGCCGCATCTGCAGTCCAAGATGTTCGCGGAATCGGACAATATCCTGCTGACGGCGGAAACGGTCGATCACGCCGGATCACGCCTGTGGAATGTCTTTATCCGCGACCAGACGGACAAGGCGCATGTCCGCCTTATTTCTGCACAGAAAGGATATATCTATATCCCTGCGGATGGTTCGAAGATACGCCTTGACCTGGTCGATGGCACGATCGTGACGGACAGCGCCGACAAGTCTCCCTCCATTACGGAGTTCACGCGTACCACCCGCCTCATCTCGCCCGAAGCCAAGCTGGATGACGAAGCCTATCGCCGCCGTGGTGAAACAGAACGCGAACTGACCGTGCCGGAGCTGTATTACGGCATACGGCACGGCAACCCGTCCATCAGCCATTCCTACATGATTGCCGAACTGCATTTCCGTCTGGCCCGTACGGCGGCGATCCCGTTCATCCCCATCCTTGCCTGTGCACTGGCCGGCGTGCGCAAGCGGCAGAAGGGCAACCCCGGCCTTGCCATCGCCGCGATCACGCTGGTCGGCTTTGACCATACGCTGCAGATGGGAATGAGTTTTGTCGCCAACATGCATACGTCCCCGCTGCTGGTGATCTGGCTGCCCACGCTGGCATTCGCCGTGATCTGCGTCTGCATGCTGATCCATCAGGCAGGTGGCATCCGTGTCCTGCTGACCCGTGGTCCCGCCCTGCCGCCGCGCGAACTGTCGGCCGATGGGCTGCCGCGACGCATTACGGAAGCCGGAGCATGAAATTCCGGCTACGCCTGGCCAGCGGCACGGTCCTGCTGGGCTACCTGTCGCGTGAACTGCTGTCCAAGGTGATGACAACCACCATTATCGTGGTGGCACTTATGGAAATCCTGGCGCTGCTGGAGCAGGTGACGGAAATCATGCACCGCCACCTTGGCCTGACGGGGGTGCTGTACTACGCGGTGATGCATATGCCGCTGCTGTTTGGCAACGCCATGCCGATTGCGGTGCTGATCGGTACGCTGCTGACGCTGCTGCAACTGACCACGTCGAACGAGATTTCGATCATGCGCGCAGCCGGCCTGTCCACGCCGGGACTGATCAAGCTGCTGCTGCCCACTGTCATCGCCCTGGGCGTTCTGTGCGGCATTGTCGATGACCAGGTCACCCCCAGAACGGAACAGGCCCTGGCGCAATGGTGGAACGCCACGTCCCCCAATGCGCCGAATGACTGGCACAACTACTGGATCAGGGCGAACAATGACCTGATAAACGTAAACTTTCTCAGTGCTGGCGGCGCGATGATGAAGCAGGTGACCGTCTATCACCGCGATCACCGCAACCTGCTGCAGAAAGTCACGACGCTGGCTGATGTGCACTATATCCACGGTCGCTGGTATGGTACGCCGACCCGCATCCTCAGCGTGGTCAGCCCCACGCGCGTGGACCTGCTGGATACCCCGCCCGGGCAGAGCATACGTCTGGACTGGCCTGCGTCCCTGACGCCGGAATACCTCATCCAGTTGACGGTCAGCTATACACAGTCCATCAACACAATGCTGGAGGAACAGCGTGGCGCGCTGCCTTCCAGCCAGTCCCCGTCCTTTTTCCTGACGGAAATACTGGGACGCATCATGTTACCCGTGACGTTCACGGTAATGCTGTTACTGGCCGTGCCGGTGGTCTATATCCCACCGCGGGCCGGAACGCGCAGTTGGCTGCCAATCTGGTGTCTGGGCGCGGGCCTGCTATTTATCGTATTTCAGGGGCTATTGCGCGCACTGGGAAATGCGGGAACATTGCCCTCGCTTATGGCGATATTCGTCGGGATCCTGATTTTCATCCTTGGCGTCATCACCGTGCTACTGAGGATCGAAGAGCGATGATTACGAATACCCTCAAAAACAGTTCCATCCGAACAGGACGCAGTTTCGACCTGGGCAAGATGAACCTGCGTCAGCTCTGGATTGCCTACCTGACCTACCCCACCATCCTGCTGTATTTTGCGCTGGCAATCGCCAGTTATGCGTTGATGGTCTATAATTTCACGTCGCTGGCACCGGTTGCGATCAGCATCGTGTCCGTCATACTGGTCTACCCGCTGGTGTGGTACGCCATTCATCGCTTCATCCTGCACGGACGGTTTCTCTATCGCATGAAATGGAGCGCCACGCTGTGGAAGCGCATCCACTTCGATCACCACCAGGATCCCCACCTGCTTGATGTGCTGTTCGGTTCCCCGCTGAACACCATTCCCACGATCGCCATCGTCACCATTCCCATCGGTTATGCCATTGGCGGCACGGCAGGGGCGGCGGCGGCCTTTGGCGCGGGGCTGACCATTACGTGCATCTATGAATTCTTCCACTGCATCCAGCACCTGAACTACAAGCCGCGCATGGGCTGGATCCAGCGGATGAAGCAGCGCCACGTACTGCATCACTTCCATAACGAAAACGGCAATTACGGCATTACCAGCTTTGTGGCGGACCGCCTGTTCCGTAGCTATTACACCGATGCCCGTGGATGCCCCCGCAGCCCGACGGTGTTCAACCTCGGTTATGACGTGAAAGAGGCCAAGCAGTATCCGTGGGTAATGGAGGAAACCGGTTCCCCCCCGCGTGACCGGCCTGATGGCGCAAACACCACCCGTAACGCGGCGTGAACGCGCAGATGGGGCTGAATGTTCTCATACTGGCGGGCAGTCGGCCGGGTCGTCCCGACCCCATGGCGCAGGCGGCAGGGATTTCCCACAAGGCCATGCTGCCGGTATGCGGCATTCCCATGATCAATCGGGTCATTACGGCCCTGCAGGCGGTCGAAGGCATCGGCAGGATTGCCGTCTGTATCGAACGGCCTGAGGTGCTCTCCGGCGCCGTCCCGGACAATGTGACCTTCATTCCCCCCGCAGCAGGCCCCAGCGCCAGTGTCATGCGGGCGCTGGACACGCTGGGCACGCCCCTGCTGGTCACCACTGCCGACCATGCCCTGCTGCAACCCGGCTGGGTCCACGCCTTCGTGCAGGGGGCGCAGGACAGTGGCTGTGACGTCGCCGCCGGAATCGCGATGGAGCCGGATATCCTGCGCGATGTGCCAGGTACCAGACGCACCATGATCCGGCTGGCGGATGGCGCGTTTTCGGGCTGCAACATGTTCCTGTTCCGTACGCCTGCCGCCGGTGGCGTAATCAGGCTGTGGCAGAAACTGGAAGCCGACCGCAAGCACCCGTTCAGGATGGCGCGCACCCTGGGGGCGGGAATCCTGCTGCGGTTCGTCCTTCGTCGCCTGACGCGGGCAGATGTCTGCCGACGCATCGGGCAACTGTCACATGCGCGGGTCGTCATGATCCCCCTGCCGGACGGGCGTGCCGCGGTCGATGTGGATAAACCCGCCGACCTGGAACTGGTGACCCGGCTGCTCTCCGCCACCCCGGCCGCCTGACCGGTCCGGACGGCCCATGCCCCGCCCGCCCGCGCCACAGGTCCAGTCCGCCATCCGCACCGGCGCAAACCGGATGTGCAGGCTGCATGGCTGGGCGGTGCTGCATGAATTCAGCCTGCCGGACCGCAGGCGCGCCGATATCATGGCCCTGACGCCCAAGGGCCATTTCATCTGTATCGAGATCAAATCCGGACTGCCCGATTTCCGTGCCGACCAGAAATGGCAGGATTACATGCAGTGGTGCGACCAGATGTATTTTGCCGTCAATCAGGACTTTCCCCAGGCCGTTCTGCCACAGGACACCGGCCTGATCATGGCCGCGACGGATCACGGCGTGGACGGGATGGCTGCCTGTGTTGACTGTGCCATCCTCCGTCCCTCCCCGCTGGCCACGCTGGCCCCTGCGCGACGAAAGCAACTTACGTTACAGTTTGCCATGCAGGCCGCTGAACGGTTAGGCAGGATGGAAACGCCCCAAGTGGACCGCGCGGTGAAAACGGCGTTACGCGTGGACTAGGATTTTCATACCCCAAAAGAAAGTTACCCCATGACACAGGCCATTCTGACCCGTTTTGAAGCCGCCCGCTCGGTGGTACGTGATGCCGCGGACCTCGCCATGAAAATGCGCCCGGCGCCCGGCGGCCCCAAGGGCACGCAGAAAAGCGCGCAGGACTGGCTGACGGAAACCGACGGCGCGGTGGAGGCCTTCATATCCGAACGAATCGGCATGCTGTTCCCCGAAGACGGCTTCCAGGGCGAGGAGGAAGGTCGCACCCGCACCGGCACCCTGCGCTGGGTGGTGGACCCGATTGATGGCACATCCAATTACGCGCGCGGTCGCAACCGGTGGTGCATCTCGCTCGGCCTGATGGATGGCGACATGCCTGTTGCCGGCATTATCGAAGCCCCCATGCTGGGCGAAACCTATACGGCGGTGCGGGGGCATGGCGCGTTCCTCAACGGTCAGCGCATCCATGCATCCCCGGTTACCGACACCGCATCCTCCCTGATCGAGATGGGATGGAGCAACCGTGTGCCCCCCGGCGTATTCCAGCAGAAAATCGACGCGATCCTGAACCTTGGCGCCATGCCGCGGTCGGGCGGGTCCGGTGCCATCGCCTTGGCAGAAGTCGCGTGCGGGCGTCAGGACGGGTATCTGGAAATCTGCATCAACCTGTGGGATGTGGCCGCCGCCCTCGTGCTGCTGGATGAAGCCGGGGCGCGTGTATCGCCCTTCCTGCGCGACGGCGGACTGACGGGAGGCGTCTGTATCCTGGCAGCCGCACCGGGCATTGCCGATGCACTGTCGAACGCAGTCGGGGTCTCCCTTAAATAACCGCAATATATGGCTGTATCGTGCCACATGGGCTTGCCTTATGGACCATGATTCAGCCATGAAAACGGACCACTCCAAGGCACGGGCCGTTTTGGTGGATCTGCCGTTACGAATCGGAAAGGGAGCATGGGTTTGCACAAGTTTCATCTCATCAGGACATCACTCGCCACCCTGGCCCTGATGATACCGCTGCACACGGCCATGGCCGCCAGCATGGAAGAAGAACAGAGCCTGGTGGACCGCGCCACCCTGACCGTTCGTGACATGTTTTCCACCGCAACAGCAGGCAGCAAGGTGACCCGTTACCTTGCCGAAGCGCGCGGGGTCATTGTCTGCCCGTCCGTCTTCCGTATGTCGATCGCCTTTGGCGGCGGTGGGGGGGGCTGTGTTTTCCTGACGCGTGATGCGCATGGATCATGGTCCGACCCGGCGTTCTACCGTATGTCGTCGGCCAATTTCGGCCTCCAGCTGGGCATGCAGGATGTCGAGGTCATGCTGTTCGTCATGACTGACGATGGCGTGCAGTCCCTGCTGGACAGCCAGATGAAGCTGAGCGCGGATGTCGGCACGTCATTCGCGTCCTCCGGGTCCGGACTGGAAAGCGGCACGGCGGGCGAGCACAATACCAGCATCAAGGGTGTGCAGAAATCCAAGGGGCTGTTTGCCGGTGCGGCCCTTGGCGGGTCCAAGATGCGGGTCAACAGTGCCGCCAACCGGGCCTATTACAACCAGATTGTCGGGCCGGAAGATATCGTGGTCTCCATGCGCGTCAACAACTCCGGCGCGGACCCGCTGCGCTCTGCCCTGAGTGAAGTCCTGACCACGGCCCAGAGCCGCCCGGACAAGACCAGCGGCCAGACCACCACCACGAATACCACCACCCAGACACAGCCTGTCGCCACGGCCCCGTCCGGATCGGTCAGCAGCCAGAGCCTGCCGCCCCAGTAACAGCCATCGCAACAGCCAGGCAGCCCCCCTTACCGGGGGGCAACTGCCTGCGCATGCCTGCCGGCCCGATATGCGGATACATTGCGGTTATGATCCCCCAGCGTCGCCGCAAAATCGTGGCCACCATGGCCATTCGCCACAAAATACAACTGATCACCAGGCGCCGGGTGGGCTGCCGCCTGTAGCGCAGCCTGCCCCGGTGAACAGATGGGCCCCGGCGGCAACCCCGCAATCACATACGTATTATAAGCCGTAGGCTGCATAAGGTCGGCATGTGACAGGGCATGGCCCAGTGGTCCGGCCCCCTGATTCAGCCCGTACACCACGGTCGGGTCGGATTGCAGTTTCATGCCCTGATGCAGGCGGTTCAGGAATACGCGCGCCACCATTGGTCGTTCCGCCGGGTTTCCTGTCTCCCGTTCGATCATGGAAGCCAGAACCAGCAGGTCCTGGCGGTTCATGATGGTGGGGTCCACGTCCCGCCCCTCCCATGCCTGATCCAGCGCACGATCCATGGCATGCTGCATACGGGACAGCATCTGCGCCCGCGGCATGCCCCATTCATAATCATAGGTCAGCGGCATGACCGACCCTTCGGCAGGAAACGGAAAGCTGCCATCCATATACGGTGCATGTTCCAGCAGGTTTGCAATCTGGATCGCGGACAGGCCTTCGGGCACCGTCAGCCTGTGCACCACCGGCCTGCCATGACGCAGCACGAACAACGCCTGCTGTATGGACGCATGGGCGGGGAAAACCAGTTCGGCAGCATGAAATGCCCCATCCACGCGGGTCAGGGCCGTTGCGGCTTCAAACACGTTCCGGGTCAGCATTCCGGTATCCAGAACACCCGCCTGCTGCAATGTTAGCAGGACCTGTTCCGTGCCACCGTGCGGAATGACGACCGTACGCTGTTCAATCAGGGGACCCGGGGCTTCATACTGTCGCACCCCGACAAAGACGATACCCAGAGCAGACACGACCAGCACCAGAAATACCAGTCCAAGTGCAGCCAGAACCCTGCGCACGCCCTCTCCTTACTCCTGAGATATTCCTGAAATGAAAAGGGCGCCGCAGGCGCCCCGGTTTCACACGCCGCGCAGGATCACGCTGGCATTGGTTCCGCCAAACCCGAAACTGTTGGACAGGATCGTATCGATCCTGCGTTCCTGTGCCGTGTGCGCAATCCGGTCGATCACGCTTTCACGCGACGGATTATCCAGATTGAGCGTTGGCGGCGCGACATTGTCGCGAATGGCCAGGATGGAATAGATCGCTTCCACAGCACCAGCCGCACCCAGAAGGTGCCCCGTGGCAGATTTGGTGGACGACATGGCCAGATTGCGCGCGTCATCACCAAACAGGCGTTCAACCGCGTCAAGTTCCAGGTCATCGGCCATGGTTGATGTGCCATGGGCGTTGACATACTGGATATCAGCAGGCGTCAGGCCCGCGCTGCGCATGGCGTTCTGCATGGCGCGGAAGGCACCTTCATGCCCTGCTGCCGGGGCCGTGATATGGTGCGCGTCACCAGACATACCGTAGCCGATGACCTCGGCATAGATCTTGGCGCCACGAGCCTTGGCGTGTTCGTATTCTTCCAGCACCACGATACCGGCACCTTCACCCATCACGAAACCGTCGCGGTCACGGTCCCACGGACGGGATGCCTTTTCCGGGGTGTCGTTAAAATGGGTGGACAGCGCCTTGGCGGAGCAGAAACCCGCAATGCCCAGGGGGCACACGGCGGCTTCGGCGCCACCGGCAACCATGACGTCCGCATCACCCAGCATGATCATGCGGGCCGCGTCGCCAATGGCATGCACACCCGTGGCGCAGGCCGTAACAACCGAATGGTTCGGTCCCTTGAATCCGTATTTGATGGAGACATGCCCCGAGACCAGATTGATCAGGGCGGACGGAATGAAGAAAGGCGACAGGCGACGCGCCCGCCCTTCCTTCACCGTCACGGATGCCTCGTAAATGGTCTGTAGACCACCGATACCCGCGCCAATCATGACGCCGGTGCGGCAGCGGTCTTCTTCCGATTCCGGCTTCCAGCCCGAATCCTCGACCGCCTCGGTCGCGGCGACAAGACCAAGATGGATGAAACGATCCATCTTTTTCTGGTCCTTGACCGGTATCCAGTCCGAAAGGGTCAGGCCGCCACTTTCCGTTGGCCCTGCGGGCACTTCACCCGCAACCTGTGCCGGCAGGTCGGACGCGTCGAACGAAGAAATGCGGCCAAAGCCGTTTTCCCCGGCCACAAGGCGTGACCAGTTCCGCTCCACACCCAGTCCGAGAGGGCTGACAATGCCCATACCGGTTACGACAACGCGCCGCTGTCCAGACGTTAATCCGGTAGACTGCATCAACCCGTCCTGCTCCTGAAAGTAACGATACCTGACTGAATTCGTGTAATTATGATCGGAAACAGACCGATCAGGCAGCTTTCTGCTTCTCGATGTAGTCGATCGCGTCCTTCACGGTCGTGATCTTTTCGGCTGCGTCTTCGGGGATCTCGACGCTGAACGCTTCCTCAAACGCCATGACCAGTTCAACCGTGTCCAGGCTGTCCGCGCCCAGATCATCGATGAAAGAGGCGTCGGGGGTAACCTTGCTTTCGTCCACACCAAGGTGCTCGACTACGATCTTCTTAACCTTATCGGCGATTTCGCTCATCTGTCTCTGCTTCCTGTCTGCCCCTGAAAGAAACGGGCGGTTCGAAACGTGTTCGTCGTGTAACGTCCCTGCAAACCAGTGTTGCACACCAGCCCGCTTCGGACGAAGCTGCGGGCGATTAGCACGGTTTTGATGCGATCGCCAAGGCGGCGAATGCATTTCCTGTCTGCTTGCCCCGCAATTAAGGGGACAGCGCGGCTGTCAGGACTATCTTTTTTGTCACTTCCGGCCTGCTGTCCAGCAAAATATCACATCTGTCAGACCATCGCCATGCCGCCGTTGACGTGGATTGTGGCCCCGGTGACCCACCCGGCCTCGTCCGAGGCAAGGTAAACCACGGCCGGGGCGATGTCCGTCGCCTGGCCCATGCGGCCAAGGGGAATGGATCCGACCAGCTTTTCCTTCTGCGCATCCGGCAGGACATCGGTCATGGCGGTCTGCACGAAGCCCGGCGCCACGGTATTGACGGTCACGCCACGGCTGCCCGCTTCCTGCGCCAGCGACTTGCCCATGCCGATCATCCCGGCCTTGGCGGCGGCGTAATTGGCCTGCCCCGCATTGCCCGTCACCCCCACGACGGAAGCGATGTTGACAATCCGCCCCGCCCTGCGGCGCAGCATGCCCTTCAGGGCCGCGCGGCACAGCCGGAAGGGGGCGGCCAGATCAACGTCCAGCACACGGCTCCAGTCCTCGTCCTTCATCCGAATCGCAAGCGTATCACGCGTCAGCCCGGCATTGTTGACCAGAATGGCCAGTGGCGCACGGGCCTTTTCCTCGGCGCAGGCGACCAGCGCGTCAGCCGCCGCCGCATCCGACAGGTCAGCGGGGCAGACATGCAGCCGGTCCGCGCCACCTTCCGCGCCGATGGATGCCGCCACGTCTTCCAGCACCGCCTGCCGGGTGCCCGACAGCACCACGACCGCACCCTGTGCATGCAGTGCGCGCGCTATCTCGCGCCCGATTCCACCCGATGCCCCGGTAACCAGAGCAACCTTTCCGTCCAGCCTGAACATGACCTGTCCGTTCCCTTCGGTATCCATCAACAAAACACGATCCCACGGCCGGGGCCGCAGGACAGACGCCTCTCTCAGCGCGCGGCCAGATAGGCTTCGATATCGGCCGGGGTTCCGACCGGGCGGGTGGCCATATTGCCATTGATCCGCTTCACCAGACCCGACAGCACCTTGCCCGAACCGATTTCGACAAAGCTGTCGACACCCATGGCCACCATCGCATCCACGCTTTCACGCCAGCGCACGGTGCCGGTCACCTGACGCACCAGCAGGTCGCGGATCGTGGCCGGATCCGTAACCTTGGCCGCCGTCACGTTCGCCACCACGGGCACGACCGGCACCTTGATGTCGGTATCGGCCAGCGCCGCGCGCATTTCCTCCGCCGCAGGGGCCATCATCGAACAGTGGAACGGGGCGGACACCGGCAGCTTGAGCGCGCGCTTGACACCCTGCGCCTTGGCCAGCGCGATCACGCGGTCAATTGCCGCCATTTCCCCCGCCACGACCACCTGGCCGCCGCCATTGTCGTTCGCGACCTCGAGTACCTGCGTATGGACCTTCCCCGCGTCATCGGTAAAGGTCGCGGCTTCCGCGCACAGGCTGGTGGCGCGTTCCATATCCATGCCCACACCGATCAGGGCCGCCATGCCCCCCATGCCCGGCGGCACGGCCTTCTGCATGGCATTGCCGCGCAGGCGCAGCAGGCGGGCCGTCTGGGCCACACCCAGCGCGCCTGCCGCCGCAAGGGCCGAATATTCGCCCAGCGAATGCCCGGCTACCAGCGCTACGTCCCGTTTAAGGTCCACGCCCCCCTCGCGCTCCAGCACCCGCAGGACGGCAAGCGAGACCGCCATGAGCGCGGGCTGGGCATTGTCAGTGCGGGTCAGGTCCTCCATCGGGCCATCGAACATGAGTTTCGAGAGATGCTGTCCCAGCGCGTCATCCACTTCCTGGAACACTTCCCGCGCAGGGGCGAATGCCTCGGCCAGATCGCGTCCCATTCCAACAGACTGACTTCCCTGACCGGGGAAAACAAAGGCTTGCACAGGCATGACTTCCATCCACACTCATATTGTTTTTCGGTTCATCCGCGTGATGCGGGTTGCGGCAGGCAGTGTCAATCACCATCCCGCCATGCGCGTAGCCGGTAACCGGCCAGCAGCAGCGCATCCCAAGGCAGCGCCGCCCCTTCGCGTAGCCGCCAGAACCACCGCCTGCCCACACCACGGGCAGCAGGCACGGGGGGCGGGGGAACACGCACCACACGCCATCCCATCATACGCATGAGCAGCAGGCAGCGCGGCAGGTGGTAGGCACTGCTGGCCACGGCCACCGGCCCTGCATGTCCCCGCCGCCGCAACAGCGCCGAACACCGGATGACCGAGGCCAGCGTATCCGGTGCCGTATCCTCCACCACCACGCTGTCAGGCGGGACACCAGCGGCATGCAGCATATCGGCCATGACGGCCGCCTCCCTCCGCCCCGAGGGTGGTGAGGGACCTCCTGTGGGCACGTACATCACCCTGCCCTGCCGCGTGCCAAAGGCATGCGCCGCCGCCACCCGCAGCCGCAACGTGCGCGTGGGCGTGCCGTCAGGTTTCAGCTTCGCGCCGAATATGACGACCGGCAGCGCATGGTCCACCATGGTCAGCGCGGTGCGCGCAGCAGCACCCGGTTCAGCGATTCCAGCGTGGTGAAGACCTGTTCCCAGACCTTTGCAAAGCGGCTGGCGGACAGGCCGCGCGTTTCCATGATCGCTCCGATCTCGCCCACCGTGCGCTCCCCATCGATCAGGGGCAGGATACCGCGCGTCTGCGGCGGCACGGCGATTGCAACCTGCAACGTGCCAAAAGCAAACGGCAGCCGGTCGTTGCCGCCGATCATACGGGCAAGTTCGATGCCCGGGATTTCACGCATGACGGGCACCGCATCCGCCGCCATGGCGTCAGCACGGGTCACGGGCTCGCCCGCACGGCGGACATAGGCGACATGGGTGGCCATGTTACCCGCCACGTCCTCCGCCACGGCCTGACGTGCGCGTTCGGGCAGTGCCGCAATCCGGTCGCGCAGGCGCGGGTCAGGCAGCAGCAGGGCGGGATCGTAACGGGCCGGTTCCATCAGGCACGTGGCAGCCAGCCCCGCGCGGTCCAGCAGGCCATGGAAGGCCGTGATGTCATAGGCACGGTCACGCGGGTTGAGCAGCAGGTCATACAGCCCCGCATCCCCCCCGGTCAGATGATCACCAAAATTACCATTCTGCCGCAGCCATGCCGTGGCGGGCAGGTGCCGCATGACGCGGCGCGCCACGTCCAACCGCTGCCCCGGCGCATCCGCCACCGGGGCCAGCCGCTCCAGCGCGTCCTGCAGCATGTACACGCCCGTACGCCCGTATGGGGCATAGACCATGAGGCCCATCCCCCCACCGGGGGCCAGCACGCCCTCCAGCGCCGCAAGCCCGGCATCCGGGTCAGGCAGGTGATGCAGTACGCCACAGCAGTCGATATAGTCGAACGGTCCGGGCGCAACCGAAGCAAGGCTGGTCAGGTCGCCACGCACGAAGCGCATGTTTTCCAGACCACGCACCTGCGCCCGTGCCCGCGCCGTTTCCAGCGCCACGGTGGAACGGTCCAGGCACAGCACCTCCCCCGCCCGTCCCGCGCGCGCCATGTGGGTGGCCAGCATGATGGCCCCGTCCCCCGTGCCACACCCGGCCACCAGAACCCGCAGGGGCACTGACTGCGGCCGGGTGGCCCCGAACACCCAGTAATCGATTTCGCGCAGGTGGCTGGGACTGCCGATCAGCAGACGGCTCTTTTCCTCACGCGGGTCGCGGGCGGGATAGGGATACTGCTCGTACTGGGCCTGAAGGCCTGCATCACGTGCATCATGGGCGGGCAGGGCATCGGTTTCATGCTGGCTCATGACGGGGCCTCAGCGCGGCAGCAGCTTGCCGCGCTGCCATGCCTCGGCCGCCTCATCGGCACTCATGCCGTCAAAACGCATGGCATGATCCAGCGCGCTGACCACCTTGTTCCCCAGCGTCAGTTCATCCAGTTCGTCCAGCAGATCCTGATCCATGTCCCCCCTGATGGCGGAACGCAGCAGGATGCGGGCGTCCTGTTCAGCCCCGAACGTCCCCTTCGGGTCATCCAGCTGCACAAGGCGCTGCCCGTAATGCAAGAAGGACGGCTGCCAGGTCGGGATGATTTCGGGCAGGCCACCGGCAAGGATATGGGCCGCGTGGTCACAGGCTTCCGCGTCGGGACGGCTGGCGATGGTGTATCCCGCTTCCGTCAGGTTGTAGGCGGCGACAACCTGACGCACGCGGTCAAGGATGGATTCCGGGGTCATGATCTCACGGCCGATGGGGCAGCCCTCGCCCGCCAGCTGGGCCACCGACGTGATGCCGGTTGCCGCTGCTTCGGGCACGCACCAGCCAAAGGCGGGACGGTAGAGCTGGCCAAACGCCTCCATGCCCAGATCGGGGGCAAGGAAGGCCGCATCGACATCCGGCAGCCATGCGGACACGAACAGGTCCACGTCGCCACGGCGCATGTGTTCCACCATTTCGTCACGGGCAGACACGACATATTCGATTTCAAGTTCATAGGCTTCCAGCACGCGCGCCACGGCCGCCGCCGATGCCTGCTGCAGGGTGTTGTCCAGATGACCCAGGGTCACGGTTGTCATGTAATCTTACTCCATTGATGGGAATGTGCCCGGCGTGTCAGCCCTGCTGCAGGGGCACGCGCAGGCGACCGGTCCGGACCGGGGCCTTGGGCTGGGGATGCGCGGAAGGAAGGGCATAATCGAACACGAGGGTGCTGACGATGAAGGGGGCCGCGAATTTCTTGAAGGCTTCGTGCGCAGGATCGAAATAGGCCGGATCGGTCACGACGGGACGGCCGACATAATAATTGCGGTCGCCTTCCGAACGGAATGTGACCACGAAGGCCTGCTGCAGCCCTTCATCCAGACCTTCACCACTCATCTGCGCCCCCGTCTCGATGGAGGTGACGACGGGGCTGCCATCGCTGCGCCGGGAAATCTGGCGCAGCGCCATGAAGCGGCGTACGACCTCTGCGCGCTGGGCATCGGTAATGGTGGGCAGGAACCGGAACATGACGATATGCCGCACCGTGCCCTGATGGAACGTGGGTGCCGTGAAGTGCAGCAGTCCGACCTGGGATGCGATCAGCCTCTCGGCATGGGCGGCGTCGCTGATCTGGGCTTCGGGCGGTGTATCCGTCCCCGCCGTATCGGGGGCGGCGGGTGCATCCGCCCGCGCCGTACCCGCCACAAGCAGACAGCCTGCCGCCAGAAGGGCAAGATACCCCGTCTTCATGTCCCGAAACTTCATTATGTCTGTCTTCATTCCTGTCTGTCGTGTGGATGCGCTCAGGCCAAGGCCATGACCCGCGCAAATTTGCGCTGGCGCATCATGAGCAGGCGATACACCGCCCGCGCGATCAGCGCATGCAGCCGCCCGTGCGGCGTCCAGCCGATGGTCTTGAGGATCATGCCCGTCACCCGCACGGCATGGCGCGGCTGGTAAAACCGCAGCGCGCGCGACATGTAGGCGGCAATGCAGCGCTTGTGGTCATAGGGCACGGTGCTGGGTTCATTGGTGGTATGGAAGGCAGAGGCCAGTTCGTCATCCTCGCTTTCCGTCACCCGTCCCAGCGCAATGCGCGTGCGCTGCCATACCCCAAGGTGCTCGCGCCGCAGGTAGCGGTGCATATGGTCATAGAACAGCTTGAAATGGCGGTATTCATCCGCCGCAATCTGGCGGCATATCGCCTTGAGCACCGGTTCGTCCGTCGCATCAGCCAGTGCGGTATAGAATGACGATGTTCCTGTTTCCACCATGCAGCGCGCAATCAGTTCCCCCGTGCGCGACCCGCGGATGGAGGCATCGACATCCAGATCCAGCCTGTAGGACTGCCGATACCGGTCAAACGCCGCCATGTAGTCCCATGACGGGTCCGCCAGCATGGCCCACCGGCCCAGCGCGTCGCCATGCTGGACCTCTTCCTGCGCCCAGTTATCCGCCGCCCTGCTGAAATCGGGGTCATCGGCGAACACGTTCTTCAGATAACAGGCATAATCCAGGCCATTCCGTTCCACGACCGATGCGGCCTTGACCAAGGGGACAATGTCAGGGTCCACACGTCGCGGATCGAAACGGTCCCAGTTCATCTGTTCAATGCGCCAGTGTTTCATCGCTACCTGTCTTCTGCATTTTCTCCATGACGGCGCGCCGCGCGTGCCACTGCTGGAGAGGACATGACACATGTTTCATGATTACGCCAATCCCGCATCCATCCCACCCCTGTCATTCCGGGGCCATATCGTGCTAGGGGCGTAGCCCGACACCGCCAATAAGAACGACAGATTGGGTCGCCAAAATGAATATTCACGAATATCAGGCAAAGGCGCTTCTGCGCTCCTACGGCATGCCCGTGCCTGAAGGACGTGCCGCCACCACCGTTGCGGAAGCTGCCGCCGCCGCCAGCGCCCTGGACGCGCCCGTTACCGTGGTCAAGGCGCAGATCCACGCCGGTGGCCGCGGCGCCGGGCATTTCGCGGGCAAGCCCGAGGGCAAGGGCGGCGTGCGCCTGGCCCGCAGCGCAGACGACGTGACTGACGCGGCACAGGCCATGCTGGGCGAAGTGCTGATCACCAAGCAGACCGGCCCCGCGGGCCGCCTTGTCCGCACGCTGTATATCGAATCCGGCTGCGACATCGCGCGCGAACTGTATTTTTCCATGCTGGTTGATCGCAGCACCGGCCAGATCGTCATTGTTGCCTCCCCCGATGGCGGCATGGAGATCGAGGACGTGGCGGCCCGCACGCCTGAACGCATCCTCAAGGAATATATCGACCCGGCCAAGGGCCTGTGTGATTACCAGTCACGCGACGTGGCCGTGCGCCTTGGCCTGAAGGGGCGCGAGATCAGAGCGTTCCAGAACGTCGTGCGTTCCGCCTACAACGCCTTTACCGGCCTTGATGCCGCGATCGTGGAAATCAACCCGCTGGTCGTGACCGGGGCGGGCGACCTGCTGGCGCTGGACGCCAAGATGTCGTTCGATGAGAACGCACTGTTCCGCCACCCTGACCTTGCCAGACTGCGCGACGTGCATGAAGAAGACCCGCGTGAGCGTGAAGCCGCCGAATACGGGCTGGCCTACGTCGGGCTGGATGGCAATATCGGCTGCATGGTCAACGGCGCGGGCCTGGCCATGGCAACGATGGACATCATCAAGATGGAAGGCGAGGAACCCGCCAACTTCCTTGATGTCGGTGGCGGCGCGTCCAAGGAACGGGTGGCGGCAGCCTTCCGTATCCTGATCGGTGACCCAAAGGTGCGCGGCATTCTGGTCAACATCTTCGGCGGCATCATGCGCTGCGACGTGATTGCGGAGGCCATTATCGCCGCATCGCACGAAACCAGGCTGAACGTGCCGCTGGTCGTGCGCCTGGCCGGCACGAATGTCGAACGCGGCAAGGCGCTGCTGGCTGAATCCGGCCTGACCATCATCCCCGCCGATGATCTGGGCGATGCCGCCCGCAAGATCGTATCCGCCGTCCGTAATGCGGGAGCCTGAGTGAATGTCCATTCTCGTCAACCAGTCCACCAAGGTGATCACGCAGGGCTTTACCGGCGCGCAGGGCACCTTCCATACCGAACAGGCCATTGCCTATGGCACCCGCATGGTCGGCGGCGTCACGCCGGGCAAGGGCGGCAGCCTGCATCTTGGCCTGCCGGTATTCGACACCGTGGCGCAGGCGCGTGAGGCCACGGGGGCCGACGCCTCCGTCATCTACGTGCCGCCCGCCGGTGCGGCGGATGCGATCCTTGAGGCAATCGCCGCCGGTATCCCGCTGATCGTGTGCATTACCGAAGGCATTCCGGTGCAGGACATGGTGCGCGTGCGTGCCGCCCTTGAACGTTCCGACAGCCTGCTGGTCGGTCCGAACTGTCCCGGCATCATCACCCCCGATGAATGCAAGATCGGCATCATGCCCGGTCCGATCCACCGCCGGGGCCATGTTGGCATCGTCTCGCGCTCGGGCACCCTGACCTATGAGGCCGTGGCCCAGACCTCCGCCATCGGGCAGGGGCAGAGCACCTGCGTCGGCATTGGCGGTGACCCGGTCAAGGGCATGGACTTTACCGATGTGCTGGAACGCATGATCGCGGACCCGGATACGCATTCCATCGTCATGATCGGCGAAATCGGCGGCACGTCCGAAATCGAGGGTGCCGAACTGATCCGCGCCAGCGGCACACGCAAGCCGGTGGTGGGCTTCATTGCAGGCGCCACCGCCCCCCCGGGCCGCCGCATGGGCCATGCGGGCGCCGTCATTACCGGCGGACACGAAACCGCCAGCGCCAAGATCGAGGTCCTGCGTGAAGCGGGCATTCATGTCGCCCCCAGCCCCGCCGAACTGGGCACGACACTGGCGCGCGTGCTGGGCTGATCCCCCGTTCCGGCGATGGCCCCATAATAATAAAAGTATGGTCATCGCCGGTTTTGTATGGCACAGCCGGAAGCGTTTTCCACCTGACCACCAGAGGATCCAGACCGATGCCCGATGGGAGCAGCCCGGACACCCTGTCCATGCACGCCGGGGCCACCAGCCTGCCCCCCATAAGGACAGACTGGACGCGTGATGAAGTCGCGGCCCTTATGGCCCTGCCGTTCCCGGACCTGATCTATCGGGCGCAGACGGTACATCGCGCCCGCTTCGATCCCACGGAAATGCAGATTTCCACCCTGCTGTCGATCAAGACCGGCGGATGCCCCGAAGACTGTGCCTACTGCCCGCAGAGCGCCATGCATGAAGATGGCGGCGTCAAGGCCAGCCGCCTGATGGCGGTGGAAGAAGTGCTGAAGGAAGCCCGTGCGGCAAAGGCTGCCGGGGCCGCGCGCTTCTGCATGGGGGCCGCATGGCGCAGCCCCAAGGACCATGACCTGGATACCGTGTGCGCCATGGTCGAAGGCGTCAAGGCGCTGGGACTGGAAAGCTGCGTGACGCTGGGCATGCTCGACAACACGCAGGCACACAAACTGAAGTCCGCCGGGCTGGATTACTACAACCACAACATCGACACCTCGCCCGAATATTATGGCGACATCATTTCCACCCGTACCTTTCAGGACCGGCTGGACACGCTGGAAAACGTGCGCGATGCCGGGATCAATGTCTGCTGTGGCGGCATTGTCGGCATGGGGGAAGACAGCACGGACCGCGCTGGCATGATCGCGGCGCTGGCCAGCCTGCCCCGCCACCCCGAAAGCGTGCCGATCAACATGCTGGTCCGGGTGGAGGGGACGCCGCTGGCGGACAGGTCTGACGAAACGGTCGACCCGATCGAATTCGTCCGCACCATTGCCGCCGCCCGCATCACCATGCCCGCCAGCCGCGTGCGTCTTGCCGCAGGCCGCGAGGACATGACCGATGAGGCCCAGACACTGTGCTTCCTTGCTGGCGCCAACTCCATTTTCTATGGCGAACGCCTGCTGACGACACCCAATCCCGCCGCCCTGCGTGACCGGCAGTTGCTTGACCGCCTGGGCATGCATACATCACACAGGCAGGGCTGAACCCGACGCAGCCGGGCGCGGGACCGGCTGGGGCAGTTCCCACGCGGGGTCCGCTGCCGGCCGCGTGCAGTATGAAATCTGGAACATGTCCTATACCGTAAAGGAAATATTCCCCACCCTGCAGGGTGAGGGCGCACAGGCAGGCCGTACGGCGGTATTCTGCCGGTTTACAGGCTGCAACCTGTGGTCCGGCCTGGAACGCGACCGGGAGCGGGCGACATGCCGCTTCTGTGATACGGATTTCATTGGCACGGATGGTGCCGGTGGGGGCCGTTTCGCCACCCCGGACGATCTGGCCGACGCCATTGCGCAGCAGTGGCCGGCACCGGACAGGGATGCCGCCTTTGTCGTCTTTACCGGCGGCGAGCCCCTGTTGCAGCTGGATGACGCGCTGGTCGCGGCTGTTCATGCGCGTGGCTTTGAAATTGCGGTGGAAACCAACGGCACTCTGCCCGCGCCCGATGGTATCGACTGGATATGCGTCAGTCCGAAATCCGGTGCGCCACTGGTCCAGACGCGCGGGCATGAACTGAAGCTGGTCTTTCCCCAACCCGACCTGATGCCCGACCAGGTGGCAGGGCTTGATTTCCGGCAGTTCTGGCTTCAACCCATGGACAACGCCCTCAGGACCCAGAACACCGTTGATGCGGTCACATACTGCATGCACCACCCGCAATGGCGACTGTCATTGCAGACCCACAAGCTGATCGGGATCCCCTGACATGAGCGTTCCCCCTCCCCCATCCCATCCTGAAAACGAAGCGGCGCTGGTGCTGTTTTCCGGTGGACAGGATTCAGCCACCTGTCTGGCATGGGCGCTGTCGCGTTTTGGCCGGGTGGAAACACTGGGGTTCGATTACGGGCAACGCCACGCGGTCGAACTGGAATGCCGTGATGCGCTGCGGGACGGAATGGCTACGGAAAATGCCCAGTGGGCGCAGCGCCTGGGCGCGGACCATACGCTCGACCTTGCCGCCCTTGGCACCGTCTCGGACACGGCGCTGACGCGCGAAGCCGAAATCACGATGAATGAAAACGGCCTGCCCAATACATTCGTGCCCGGTCGGAACCTGATTTTCCTGACATTTGCGGCAGCCCTGGCCGCGCGCCGCCATATCCGCCATATCGTGACCGGCGTGTGCGAAACGGATTATTCCGGCTATCCGGACTGCCGCGACGATACGATCAAATCCCTGCAGGTCACGCTCAACCTGGGCATGGACAGCCATTACGTTCTGCACACGCCGCTTATGTGGATCGACAAGGCGCAGACATGGGAACTGGCCCGCCAGCTGGGCGGTAACGCGCTTGTCCGCCTGATCAACCGTGAAAGCCACAGCTGCTACCTTGGCACGCGCGGCACGCTGCATGCATGGGGACACGGCTGCGGCACCTGCCCCGCCTGCCAGTTGCGCAAGGCAGGGTGGGAGCAGTTCATGGCGGCGCGCCAGCATGTTTGAACTGGTTTTTACCCGGCGCTTTTCCATGGCGCACCGGCTGCTGGCCGGTGAAAGCGAACGCTGCGCCCTGCCCCACGGCCATAATGAATATATCCGCGCACACCTGCGCGCCACTGCCCCCGCAGCGCTGGATGGCCACGCCAACATGGTCATGCCCTTCCAGCGCGCGAAGGGTGTCTGGCACGGTTTTATCGACGATCATGTCGATCATGCCCTGCAACTGGCCGAAGATGATCCCCTGCTTGCGTGGTTTACCCATAACGAGCCCCAGCGCGCGCAGCGGATACTGGTCACGCCGGGCGACCCCACGACGGAGCTTCTGGCCTGTCTGCTCATGGCCAAGCTCAATGCCTTCCTTGCAGCCGATGGCGGGGCGCTGACCTGCGCCAGCATCGAAATCGAGGAAACACCCACCAACACGGTCCGTTACAGTGGCGACCCGCTGGCGGTCCTGCCCTGCCCCCGTCCCGCCCCGCAATGCTGGTGGCGGCGGCCGGACATGACCTTGTCCGATACCTGATGACCCCCTCGCCCTGAAAGGCCCGGTTTCCTTCATGTCTGCACTCGCCCGCTACCGTCAGGAATGGTTCGGCAACATCACGCGTGATACCCTGGCCGGCATGGTCGGCACGTTTGCGCTGATCCCCGAAGTCATTGCATTTTCCTTTGTCGCCGGGGTCGATCCCGCGGTCGGGCTTTATGCATCCTTTGTCATAAGCGTGGTCATTGCCTTTACCGGCGGCAGGCCGGGCATGATTTCGGGCGCGGCCGGGTCCGTGGCGCTGGTGGCGGCAGCCCTGGTGCGTGGCCACGGTGTTCAGTACCTGCTGGCGGCAACCCTTCTGTGTGGACTGCTACAGGTCATCTTCGGCCTCCTGCGCCTGCATGTGCTGATGCGCTATGTTTCCCGTCCGGTCCGGACCGGGTTTGTCAATGCGCTGGCGATCCTGATCTTTTCAGCACAGGTTCCGCACATGCTGCATGTGACGTGGCATACCTACGCCATGATCGCGCTGGGGCTGGCGATCATCTATACCCTGCCCCGTCTTTTTTCGGCCATCCCGTCGCCACTGATCTGCATCGTGATCCTGACGGTCATATCCGTGCTGTGCCCCATGCCGCTGCACACGGTGGCGGATCTTGGCCGCCTGCCTGACAGTCTGCCGCATCTGGTCTGGCCAGATGTACCGTTCTCACTGGATACCCTGAACATCATCGCCCCCTATGCACTGGCCATGGCCAGCGTGGGCATGCTGGAATCCATGATGACGGCGCGCGTGGTGGATGACCTGACGGAAACCCACAGCAGCAAGCGGCAGGAATGCATGGGGCTGGGGGTTGCCAATATCGCGGTCGGCCTGTTTGGCGGGATTGCGGGCTGTGGCATGATCGGACAGACAGTGGGCAACCTGCGTTATGGCGGACGGGGGCGGCTGTCCACCTTTGTCGCGGGCGCTTTCCTGCTGCTGCTTATGGTGGCGCTGCGTCCGTGGGTTGCGCAGGTGCCGGTGGCCGCCCTTGTGGCCATCATGATCATGGTTTCGGCCAGTACGTTTTCCTGGTCCTCCCTGCGCGACCTTGTCCATCATCCACGCACCACCAGCGTCATCATGCTGGCAACGGTGGCTGTCGTCGTTGGTACGCATGACCTTGCCGCCGGGGTGGCCGTGGGTGTGCTGCTGAACGGGCTGTTCTTTGCCTTTCAGGTATCCAGCATGCTGTCGGTCAGCAGCACGCTGTCCGATGACGGCACGCGACGCACCTATATCGTGAACGGACAGGTCTTCTTTGCATCATCCGACGGGTTTGCCGATGCGTTCGACCTGCATGATACGGCCCGTCACATCACGATCGACCTGACGCATGCCCATATATGGGACATGACGGCTGCCGGCATGCTGGAGGAACTGATCGGCAAGATGGAGGCACAGGGCAAGGACGTGCAGCTGATCGGCCTGAACGGTGCCAGCACAAAACTGCTGGCACGCCATACCCGCCTGCAGCCAGCAGAATGAAAACGCGATGGTGGTCGTATCTGGCGACCACCGATCAGGCGTTCAGTGTATGGTTCCGGCAAAGCCAGGTTCCCATGCGGAGGGAACCCAAGTAACCGTTCCGAATAAGGAATTGATAAAAAATAATAAAAGTCTGGAGCGCTTTTTCAAAAAGGCGCCATTTCCCGAATCTTTTTGAAAAAAGCTTCACCAGAAACGTTCATTAGATCCATAGTCAGACTGTCTTCAGGCGTTTTTTTCGGGTCAGCCACTCCTCACGGGTTATTTCCCATCGTTCGGCTGGCAATTGGTCGCCACACAGGAAATCACGGTGAAACCGCTCGACCAGCCGCATGCCCGTCTTGCGTGAGATTGCGCTCGATGCCCGGTTTTCCCCAGCCTTGGCAGTACGCAGGACTGGCTGCGCCAGCACGGTGAACCAGTAATCGGTTACGGCCTCGACTGCTTCGGTCATCAGGCCCTGTCCCTGCCATTCCGGTGCAAGCCAGAACCCCCGGTTATCCCCCTGCGGGTTTTTTTCACTTTTCATCAGGGTAATCACGCCAATCAGCGTTTCAGGAGCCACGCGCGGACGGATTGACCATTCCCACAGTTCGCCACACGCCATGGCGGGCAGCGAAATATCCCGTATATAAGTTAACGCTGCATCCGGCCCATAAGGCCAGGGAACGCGACGGGACAGATACTTTACAATTTCCCACCGGGGAAAGGTCTGCTGCAGCGCAGGGACATCTTCCATTCCCAGCGGCCGTAAATACAGACGTGGTGTTTCCAGTACCGGCAACCGCACGCCCTTCATCTGCTCCTGTTCCATATCCCAACATTGATCGGGATACGGAACGGGTCAAGACGCAGCCCTGAAACCTGCGTGCGGACTCATACGGAAAAGTGTTTCAGGCAGATGCGCGGTCCAACAGCCCACTGTTTCCCAGCCCTGACGCCCGCCCATGAACGGATCAGCCCACGGCTGTGGCCTGACCCTTATTTTTTCTTCGTCGTTGCTGTCGCGGGTAGCGCAAAGGGATCAACAGCAGAGGTGGTACCCGCCAGTTTTGCCCATTGGGCGGCTGTCGTCTTGTCACCCGCCTGCAGCGCGCTCTGGCTGGCACGGGCATAAAGCTGGGCAGCGGCCTGTGCATTTCCTGCCTTGGCCGCGGCACGACCGGCAACGCCAAGGGCGCGGGCCATATCACGGTAATCCACCTGTGTCTGGCGAATGGTCGCCGCCTGCATTGCATCCTGCATTGCGGTCTGCGTGCTGCCACCGGTGACCAGCAGGTTACGGGCAGCGATTTCCTTCGCATCCGCCGTCCAGCTATCCGGGAGCTTTCCGGTGAGGTTGGCGAAATAGGCATCAACAGAAGCCAGCGTGGCCTGATCCCCGCTGTCATCGGCAATCAGCCCCCGGATCAGCTGGGCTTTCTCGACGATATCGGTGTCCTGCGCACCTGCGGCGCGTGATGCCGCTGCAGCAGCTTCGGTCTCCCGCCCCAGCCGGTGCAGCGCGCCTGCCTGCACCAGATCCAGACCGGAATCATCGCCCGTCTGGCCACGCATCGCCAGGGCCGAACGTGTCGCGGTTACCGTGGACAGCGCATCCTGTGGCTTGCCTTCATCCAGTTGCACCGTCGCAAGGTTGTAGCCAGCATCGCCTATGGCCGTGACATCATCGCGTGCAACGGCGCGTTGGCCAGCTGCGCGGTACTGCTGTTCCGCCACGGCAAGGCGCTCAAGTCCCACGGCATCCTTCGCAGTATCCATATCCTGCGACAGGGTGGTATCGCCCGGCTGGGTGACAGCCTGCCCCCCGCCGCATCCTGCCAGCACCAGGGCAAGGCCGAGGGTCGCGTATTCCTTCTTCATTTTCATGGCTGCACCTTCTGCGCCGGAAGACGGGCATGGGCATGCTTCGCCGTCTTGTTGCCGTTGCCGCCCAGTATCCACAGGCCACGCATCTGATCGACCAGCTTCTGCAGGCTGCTGGCAGTCGTCTGTGCCTGCACCAGCAGCACTGGCAGCTGCTGGCTGGCATCCTTCAGGTTCTGGGTAATGGCCGGGGAGGCGTTGCTCAGATCACCTGTCGCTTTCTGCACGTTGGTCATGCTGGCGCTGGCCTTGTCCATCACGCCGGCAAGCTGTTTTTCAATCGGCGTCAACTGGCTGACCGTCGCGTTCAGGCTGGTGATCATCTGTTCCGCCTGGCGGATCA
Source organism: Komagataeibacter oboediens (assembly GCF_018491655.1). Lineage (NCBI taxonomy): Bacteria > Pseudomonadati > Pseudomonadota > Alphaproteobacteria > Acetobacterales > Acetobacteraceae > Komagataeibacter > Komagataeibacter oboediens. The sequence goes on from NZ_JABLUU010000009.1 coordinate 32,501, forward strand.
GGTCATCATTGGTCATGAGCCGCCCGATGGATCCCTTGCCCGCATGCATGTCCGTAATGGTTGCGTCCAGCGTTGCCATCATGTGCTGCGCGTTATCCAGAACCGGGATGACACGATCGCGGATGTCACTGAAGGTCTGGGTAATGGTATCAGCCGGGTTCGGGGCGTTGGTGGCGCTCAGCACCGCATAGCTCCAGTCCAGCTTGTCCCCTGTCCCGCGTGAAATATCGATGTAGCTGGCCCCGGCCACGACGAACTGCTTGCGGATGATGGCCGTGCTGTCACGGCGAATATAGGGTTCGATATCGGGATCGATTTCAGCAATGGCGTACATGCCGCCCGCCGGGTTGATCCGCACGCGCCGCACCGTGCCCGCATGAATGCCCATCACCTGAAGATCATCACCGACCGACAGGCCACTGACCCCGTTTTCAGGCAGGACAATCCGCAGCTTGCCCGCAGGGGTCAGCCAGTCACGCAGCACGCCAGCTTCGATCACCGCCCCAAGCAGGATGACAAGGGACACAAGGACAAGTATCCCCACCCATTCATCGGCGTAACGGACACGCACAAGCTGCCGGATTCCGTCTGACTGTTGTTTCTGGACCATTACACCACCCGCATGGGAAAAAGACCTTCATCAAGAAGGCGCATGTGGATATTCACCGCCTTGCGATATTCATGCCACGCTGCTGCTGACCGCACGAACCATAACACGCCACAGCCGCGATCCCGCGCCGCGGTCATCATTTCAAGAAACGGCAGGATGTTCTCCTCTGGCAGCGTGTCGGAAATATCCTCCAGCACCAGCAGGTCCGGCCGCCCCACAAAGGCCCGCACACATGCCGCCCGCGCCAGGTCCGCCCCCGACAGCCGGTCGGGCGTCGATGTGGGCAGCCCGGGAAAACCAAACCGGTGCCCCAGTTCCGTGGCGGACAGGACCACATGATCAAACGGGTCCGTTGTATGATACAGGTGCGGCAGCATGATATTGAGATGCGTGCCAAACAGGTTGAGCCAGCTGCTGCTGCGCGAAATGCGGCCGATACGCCCACGCAGCGCGTTCAGCTGCCGGTCGCGCAGTGTGCTCCAGTCCAGTCCCATGAACTTGATGCTGCCCTGCGTCAGCGAAATCATGCCCGAACACAGGTCCGCGAACATGGCGGCGCGTTCGAAATCACGGCAGTCGATCACCGCGCACTCACCGGGCATGATACGCAGGTTATAGGGCGCGGGCATCAGCCCGCTTTCCTCGAATGACGGGACGGCATCACGCAGTTCCAGCAGGGGAGCGTTGGCTGTCATGGTCAGAAATCCAGCATGAAGAGGACGTTGACCACCAGCACCAGCATGATCCCGCGCGCGAACCCGCGTGGCATGATGGTGGCCATCGTATCATTACTGCTGACGGTCAGCCCCGAAATGCAGGCCCCCAGCCCGACGAAGAAGCCAACCAGCACGAATTTAAGCGGAATGATCAGGTAATCCCACGTGGTCATCGCCGCGAGGACATTGAAAAAGAACGTCCAGACCGATGTCGTGATCGCCCCCGTGGAATGCGCGATGACAAACCCCATCAGCAGCGACACGACCGCAAAGATCATGCCCAGCGTGAAGCCACCAAGCGTGAAGGCGAACGTACGCGGCATGACCAGCGCCAGGAACGGGTCGATACCACGCGCCTGCAGGGCACGCACCTCCCCGCCCAGCACCATCATGCCGATTTCCGTCAGGGACAGCATGCCGCTGCGCCCCATCAGGATGATACCGACAAGGATGGGCGAGATTTCACGCACCAGCACGGATACGAGGATGGACCCCGTCATCTGCGCCATGCCCGCGAACCCCAGCCAGTACGCGGCCTGCGACACCACCATGAGGCCCGTCAGCGTCGCGGTGACCACGATGCTCAGGAACCCGCCACTGACAACCTGCCTCAGTGATGCGCGGAATTCATAGATAACCGGCCTGCGCCATGAATTGGGCCGCAGGCTTTCGCGGATCGTGCCCCATCCCGCCCCGATCACCAGCAGGGTGAACCGGATCTGGTGGCGCGTCAGGCGCCCGATGGCGGCAAGCCAAGGCGCGAAACGGCGCAACAGATGGACAAAGCGACCGGCATCGTCCGGCTGCGGACCGGAAAACGGGTTCGTCTGCGGTGCCGTGTGGTCAGGGGCTGGGGGTGACGTATCGGTCATCGCCGTCCGGCCAGCACATAGGTCCGTGTCAGCCCCATGCCGGGAATGAAGAACCGGCCACGTTCACGGAACAGGAAATACTGACGCAGGCGCTGATAGACATTTTCAGACACCTGGATCGTGCCGACATCCGGCGCGCCCTGCGCCATCATCTCGGCCATGCCCATCGCATCGCCCCACAGGTTGAACGCCTGCGGGTTCTTGCCCAGCATGCCGCCGAATACCGGTCCCACGTCGATGCCGATGCGGAAGACCGGGTCAAGGTCGGCCTGCGACAGCATGGCCAGCACGTTTTCACGCATCATGAGCGCGGCATTCGCCATACGGAACACCGCCCCCTTGTCCGGCGTACGCGAACAGCCCGCGACACAGACAACCCGGTGCCCCAGCATGCGGATGGAATACAGCCCGCACTGGTGGGCGATATCCTGCAGCGTGCCGGCCATCGTATCGATCAGCTTGATATTGGCAGCCGGATCATTCTGGGCCGTCATGATCATGTCGGACAGGCTGATGACCATGATGGTGACGGCAGGATAGAACCCGTCCAGCTTGGTCAGGTCCACACTGCCGGCCTGCCCGTTAATGGACAGCGCACCGGGCGACAGCAGGAAGCCCTGACTGGGGTCCTGGGGCTCCTCCTCGCCTGCGGCGGGTTCCGATTCCAGTTCCTCACGCGCGGCGGCGACCGCCGTATAATGCTGTGCGGAGAAACGGGCCGCCGCGACACCTGCGATCATGTCTACGAAGTGGGAGACCATTTCCGCACGGGGGGCATCTTCCAGCGTAATGACGCCTACGGGACCGCTACTGCCCTGGATCGGGCTGCAGAACAGCGAACTGCTGCCAAAGGCCCGCATGTAAACGCGGTAGAAGGCTGTCGTTCGGTCATCGGTCGATGCATTGGTCGCGACCAGCGCATCACCATGGGAAACGGCATCAAAGAACTTTTTCAGATCCGTGGTCGCCATTTCGAAGCCACCGGAATGCACGTCCTGCTGCCTGTCATAGGAATCGATGCACATGAGCGTATGCCCATCGTGCAGGATACGCCATATGGCGGCGCGGCGGGCATGGGACTGATCGGCCAGCGTCTCGGTCAGGACAAGGGCATTGTCCTCCGGATTGAACAGGTCGGGATAGGCCGCGACCGACTGCAGGGCGTGGCTTTCGTAGTTGGCGACGGCCTCGCTCTGGCGGATCCTGTTGCGCAGACGGTCACTGCGCCGCGCCTGCAGGAACAGAAGCAGCCCGAAACCCAGCGCCATGATCACCACCAGGACAAAGAACAGCAGGTTCTGCCGCCCGTCCGCCATGGCGAAGCGCGAAAAATCGTCCTCGGGTGCTACCAGCAGCAGAACCCAGCTATCCTTGCCAACCGGCAGGTTGGCGGTAATGGTGACATACTGCCGACCCTTTACCCTGACCGTGCGGGCCCCATAGCCATGGACGCGATATTCATCGAACGCCTTGGTCATGACCGGAAATTTTTCCGGATCCAGCGTCATCTTGGACGGATCGCCATGCGCCTTGGTCTGCGTTTCCTGCATGCCGTGGCCAGCGACGACATGCCCGTCCTGATCAAGCAGGATCGCGGTACCGCTTTCACCAATTTTCAGTGAATTGAGAAAACTGTTGAGATGATTAAGGGACATGTTGATGGCATAGACATACGTCTTGTCATTACTGCCCTTGTACGGAACCGCAGCCGTGATGGTGACCTGCTTGGTCACCTCCACCATATAGGGACGGGTCCAGAATTCCTGCCCTGCCTTGACCGTATCGGCAAACCAGCCATGCCCGCGGGGATCGTACGTCCCTGCAGGCGTCTGCCACTGTTTCAGCAGCTTGCCGTTGTCGTCACGCAGTTCATGGGTGAAAATGGCCTGGGGCGTGCCGACGCCATGCAGGGTGGTCAGCGCGGTCTCGCCCTGCTTTTCCCCATGTTCCAGCGTGCTGAAATTGCCGTCGCTGTCGGCAATGTAGAAGGACTGGATCTGCGGAACATTCCGCATCATGGTGCTGCTGTAGCCGGTGAAGATCTTCTGCTCCACCTCCGGCGCGCCATGTTCAAGCATGTCGCGCGCCACGATCGCCCCGGCAGAGGCAGGCATAAGAAAGGAACTGACTTCCTTTGCGACGTAATCCTGCTGGCTAACCAGCAGGTCATGCGTCAGGGTCAATGCGCCAGTGCGAACAGTCCGGTAGGAATGCCACCCCACACCAGCAATGACGGCAATGACCGAAACCACACCGGCCACCGGAATGCCGATATGAAACAGGAAGCGTCTGAACTGGTCGGAAGGGGCAATCGTGGGATCGACAATCTCGTCCGTGGCCAATGCTCTCTTCCTGTTTCAATACGTCAGGTATGAATAATACGTGGCAGGTTAGACCAAACGTCCCGGTGGGACCACTCCCTTTGTTACATACCGCCCATTCAGGCGATCCACAGCGGGTCCGACAGGTGTCCGACAAACGCCTGATGGGCTTCAAGTTCTGCCGGATCAGGCCTGACGCGCACCGGCACATGGCCGGCAGGCCGGGCATAGGTATAGGTGGCGATCCCCCCGCCATTATCATCCACCGCCAGGCTGAAGCCGCGCTGCCTGCCTCCGGTCAGTTCCAGATAGACCGCCGCCAGCAGTTTGCAGTCGAGCAGCGCGTTATGGGTGGTACGTTCCGACAGGTCGATGGAAAAACGGCGGCACAGGGCATCAAGGCTGTTGGGCATACCCGGGAAACGCTCCCGCGCCATATCCAGCGTATCGACCATCCGCCCCATATCAAGTTCCGGCAGGCGCGCGCGCGACAGTTCCGCGTTCATGAAGCCAAAATCGAAGCGGGCATTATGCGCAATCAGGGGGTCATTACCGACAAATTCCAGAAAATCCGGGGCAATTTCCGCGAATTTCGGCTTTCCTTCCAGATCTGCCCGCGTGAAGCCATGCACACGCGACGCTTCTTCCGGCACGTCGCGTTCCGGGTCGATCAGGACATGGAAACTGCGCCCCGTGGGCAGGTCACCCACCAGTTCCAGGGCCGCGATTTCAATCACCCGGTCCCCTTTGAGCGGATCAAGGCCTGTGGTTTCCGTATCAAACAGAATGGTACGTTTCATGCAGGTTTTCCCCCGGCTGCCGCCCATGCGGCGGGACGTCCTTCACGCAGTGCATACAGCAAACGCCTGACCTGCCGCACCGTTTCGTGGCGCGACAGGCCGGTTTCAATAATCACGTCGGCCCGCCGTCGGCGCTCGGCATCGGGCATCTGGCGGGCAATGACCGCATCGATCTGCGCCGGCGTCATCCGCCCCCGCCGCAGCACGCGCTGACGCTGTATGGACGCTGGCGCGCTGACCACCACCACGCGGTCACATATCCGGTCGGTTCCGGTTTCAAACAGAAGCGGGACATCCAGCACGACCCACCGGCAGCCATCGCGCCGGGCGCGCGCCAGAAACCGCTGACGCGCCCGACGCACCAGCGGGTGGATAATCCCCTCCAGACCACGCATGACCACAGGGTCGGACAACGCCGCCTGCCGCAGCACCGCGCGGTCCAGCACGCCGTCATGCACCGAACCGGGCACCAGCCGCCCGATGGCAGGCAGGGCCGCCCCATGCGGGGCCTGCAGGGCAGCAACAGCAGCATCGGCATCGAACACCCGCATGCCCGCCCGTTTCAGCAGGGCGGCCGTCGTGGACTTGCCCATGCCGATCCCGCCCGTCAGCCCCAGTACGCGCATGATAGCCCCGTTCAGCCCGCGTGCGCGCGATGCAGGTCGGCATCCAGCAGGGCTTCAACCTCCGGCCCGATATCCGGTGTCGCCCCAAACCATTTTTCAAACCCGAGTCCGGCCTGATGGATCAGCATGCCCAGGCCATCGACAGTACGCAGCCCACGTTCTGCCGCCTGCCTGAGCAGCGCGGTCTGACGCGGCACATAAACGATATCACAGACAACCAGCCCGGTATCCGCCCGCGACAGGTCCAGCGGAAGCGTGGCGTCCGCCCCTCCCTCCATGCCGATGGACGTGGTGTTGACCACAAACCGGCAGGATGGCAGCAACTCGTCCGCCCCGGCCCAGTCAATGACGGTAATGCCTGCAAGCTGCGCGGCCAGGGCGTCCGCCCGTGCGCGGGTGCGGTTGGCCACGACAACGTCCACGTCCCGGTCCAGCAGGCTTGCGGCGATGGCACGCGCGGCCCCGCCAGCCCCCAGCAGCAGGGCACGCCCCCCTCTGACCGGGATTCCATGCGCCTCCACATTGGCCACGAACCCGTCGCCATCGGTGGAATATCCCTCGATCCTGCCATCGGGCGCGAAAACCAGCGTGTTGACCGATCCCGAACGCTGGGCCGAACGGTCCAGACGGTCCACGATCCGATAGGCCGATTCCTTGTGCGGAATGGTCACGTTCACGCCACGGAAGCCCGCCGCCTGCAGCCCCCGCACCGCGACATCGAACGCACCCGGCACCACGGGCAATGGAACGTATGCCCCGTTGATCCCGCGCTGTTCCAGCCAGAAATTATGCATGAGCGGCGAGCGCGAATGCGCCACCGGCCAGCCGATCACCCCGGCCAGCAGGGTATGCCCGTCAATGCGTGGCCTGCGTTCCATTGTTTTCCAATCCATCAAATGCCGGATATGCTGATAGGGGTGGCTAGTGCCTGAAATCTTCCCATGCCTGCGGCAGGATACGTGCTAGGCGCTGCGCCCATTCCGCCTGCCCCTGTGCAGTGGCGATCAGGTCCTGGCGTATCTCGATTTCCAGATAGGGTACCCCGCGCCCTTCGGCATGGACCGGCACGGTATAATCACTGACATCCGTCAGGGCATAGGGTTCATTGCTGCCGACCACCAGCCCTTCTTCCGCCGCCAGCAGGTCACGCACCCGCAGGCCGAAGGCCGGATTGCGATTATGCAGCACACCCGTATGCCATGGCCGCGCCATGCCATTCATGCGGTCGGTAAAGCTGTGCAGGGACACCAGCACCACAGGCTGCCCGGCCTCCAGCCGTGTCGAGATCTCGCGGCTGATCCGGTCGTGGTATGGCAGGAAGATTTCCTCCACCCGGCTGCCTTCTTCCGCCGCCGTGATGTCGATGTTGGCCGGAACCCGCGTCCCGTCACTTTCGCGCACGATGGACGTCGGGTGCCCCGGGGCGCGGTTGCAGTCGATTACAAGGCGTGAATAGGCCTGTTCGATCAGCACGCAGTCCAGTTCCCGCGCCAGCAGCCGCCCGGTTTCGGCCATGCCCAGGTCACAGGCGATATGGCGTGCGTGATCAGCCGCGCTGACCCCCATGTCCCCCAGCGCAGACGGAATGCCACGCCCCGCATGATCACTGACCAGTACGAACGGCAGGCCGGGCGGCGGCATGGCGCCATCAAGCGCGGAAGTGCCATACTGGATGACGGGAGCCGGATCATCCTGCGTCAGCAACCGTAACGGCTCCTGCGCAAGGGCTGTATGCTGCATTGTGCGGGACATCCTGTGCCATGGGCGGGTTCGTCCTGATGTTACAGGTCCCGCCGCGGGAGTGAAAGACCCCTGCCGCCCATCCACCACACGGGACGGGCAGCCCGCCACGCGAACGATTGTATCTGCCGCGCCAGATGGGTAGGGTGCGCCGCATGTGATGGCATTATGCCACAATGCACGAGACACGATCCTTTTCACACTTGGGGTAGCTGGAACACAGGATGCCGGGGAACGCAAAAACGCCGACCGATCACGACGCGCAGAAGGCGAACGCACAATGGGGCGGCCGCTTTGCCGGGGGGCCGGCGGCGATCATGCAGGACATCAATGCCTCGATCGGTTTTGACAAGGCCCTGTGGCGGCAGGATATCGCCGGGTCAAAGGCCCATGCCGCCATGCTGGCGAAAACCGGCATCATTTCCGATGCGGATGCCCGCGCCATTACCGAGGGGCTGGACCAGATCGGGCGTGAAATCGCGGCGGGCACCTTTGAATTCAGCACGGCGCTGGAAGATATTCACATGAATATCGAAGCCCGCCTGTCCGACCGGATTGGCGAGGCGGGAAAGCGCCTGCACACCGCGCGTTCGCGCAACGATCAGGTCGCGACCGATTTCCGCCTGTGGGTGCGTGACGCAATCGACGGGCTGGACCAGCAGGCCGCGTCCCTCATGCGTGCGCTGGCGCGGCGGGCGGCGGAACATGCCGCAACCCCCATGCCCGGTTTCACCCACCTGCAGACCGCGCAGCCCGTGACCTTTGGCCACCACCTGATGGCCTATGTGGAAATGCTGGCGCGTGACCGCGGCAGGCTGGCGGATGCACGGCGCAGGCTGAATGAATCCCCGCTGGGATCGGCGGCCCTTGCGGGCACGTCCTTCCCCATCGACCGGGTCATGACGGCACGGGCGCTGGGCTTTGACCGCCCCACGGCCAATTCGCTCGATGCGGTGTCGGATCGTGATTTCGCGCTGGAATACCTGTCCGCGCTATCCATCATGGCCGTGCACCTGTCGCGGCTGGCGGAAGAAATCGTGGTCTGGTGTTCAGCCCCCTTCTCCTTCATCCGCCTGTCCGATGCGTTCACGACCGGATCGTCCATCATGCCGCAGAAGCGCAACCCCGACGCGGCAGAACTGGTCCGCGCCAAGGGCGGGCGGATTACCGGCGCGCTGGTTGGCCTGCTGACCGTGATGAAGGGCCTGCCACTGGCCTATGCCAAGGACATGCAGGAAGACAAGGAACCCGTTTTCGCCGCGACCGATGCCGCCGCCCTCAGCCTTGCGGCAATGGATGGCATGATCCGCGACCTCAGCGTCAATGCCGATCAGATGCGCGCCTATGCCGGATCGGGCTTTTCCACCGCAACCGACCTGGCCGACTGGCTGGTGCGGGTGCTGAAGGTGCCCTTCCGCACGGCCCACCATGTGACCGGCCGCCTGGTTGGCAAGGCAGAAGCGAAGGGCGTGGGGCTGTCTGACCTGACGCTGGAGGAAATGCAGGCGGAAGAGCCGGGCATCACCGCCGACATCTTCACCGTGCTGGATGTCGATTCCTCCATCGCCTCGCGCACCAGCCATGGCGGCACGGCGGCAGGCAACGTGCGTGCGCAGGCCGCGCGCTGGCTTGATACCCTGGGGACGGAAGGAAACGACAGATGAACATCCACCTTCGCACGCGCGGGCGCAGCATCATGCTGCTGACACTGCTCGGGCTGGTCGCCGCCTCCACGCTTGGCGCGTGCGGGCGTATCGGGCCGCCGCACCAGCCTGCGGGTTCGCGGAACTATTACATGACCTACCCCAACCCGCAGCGCTGATACCTGTATTCAGGCCAGATTATCGGGCCCGAAACTGTCCGGCAGCAGTTCCGCCAGCGTGCGGACCAGCAGGATCTCCCCTGTGGGTGACGCCATGGTGACGGGCGTATCGGGGCTTGCGAATTCCCTGATCTTCTGCCTGCATCCCCCGCATGGGGGGCAGGCGGTATCCACGCCGCCAGATATTGCGACACGGCGGATATGCCGCCCGCCCTGCGCCACCATGGCCGCGATGGCCCCCGCTTCGGCGCAGGTAGCTTCGGGGTAGGCCGCATTTTCAACATTGCAGCCTGAATATATCTGGCCGTCCGTGGTTTCCACTGCCGCCCCCACCAGAAAGCGTGAATACGGCGCATAGGCACGCAGCCGGATATCAACGGCAGCCTGTATCAGGGGATCATTGTTCATAACCGGCTTCTCCTTCTCGTTCTTTCATGCGTCAAGCACCTTGGAAGCAACGGGGCAAGACGGTATCGTGCGGACATCATGGCTGATGCTACCCCTACCTGTCGTGGACAGGACCCGTCCGTTGCCGCCCTGCTGGCCGTCCGTCCGGCGCTATCCATGCATGCCATGGATGGACTTGTGCTGGAAGACGTTCCCCTCAACGCCATTGCCGATGCCCTTGGCACGCCCACATGGGTCATGAGTGCGGGAACCCTGCGCGCACGGTACCGCAGGCTTGCCGCGGCTCTTGCGGCCACAGGTCGCCCGGTTTCCATTCATTTTGCCGTCAAGGCCAACGACCACCTGGCGGTGCTGCGCGTGCTGGCCGCCGAAGGGGCCGGGGCAGACGTGGTCAGCGGCGGTGAACTGCGCCGCGCCATGATGGCGGGCATCCCGGCGGCCAGAATCGTGTTTTCAGGCGTTGGCAAAACACTGGAGGAAATGCGCCTTGCCCTGCAGGCGGGCATCGCGCAGATCAATGTGGAAAGTGCCGAGGAGCTTGAACTTCTCTCAGCCGTGGCGGAAGCCGAAGGGCTTGAGGCACGCGTGGCGCTGCGCATCAATCCCGATGTCGATGCCGGCACCCATGCCAAGATCACGACTGGCCTCGCCACCAACAAATTCGGCATTCCATATGACCGGGCGGTTGAACTTTATGCCCGCGCGGCCACTTTACCGGGTATCCGGCCCGTCGGGCTGGCAATGCATATCGGCAGCCAGATCGTGCGCATGCAACCCTACCGCACCGCCTATGCCAGACTCGCTGACCTTGTCCGCGCGATCCGTGCGCGGGGGCTGGCGATCGAGGCCCTGGACTGTGGCGGGGGGCTGGGCATTTCCTATCGCGATGAAACCGAAGGTGCGCCCGAAGCCCTCGCCGCTGCCATCCATGCCGAACTGGGTGACCTGGGCACGCGGCTTGCCATTGAACCCGGGCGCTGGCTTGCTGGTCCCGCTGGCGTGCTGCTGTCCACCGTGATCCTGCGCAAGACGGGATATGACGGCATGCCGCCATTCCTTGTGCTGGATGCCGCGATGAATGACCTCATGCGTCCCAGCCTGTATGATGCATGGCATGGTATCGTGCCCCTGTCCGCCACGACCGCCACGGCCCCTACCGAACAGGTGCATGTGGTGGGACCGGTATGCGAAAGCGGTGATACCTTTGGCCATGACCGCACCCTGCCGCACATGGATGCCGGGGCGCGCGTGGCGCTGCTGGATTGTGGCGCCTATGGCATGGTCATGAGTTCCACCTACAACGCCCGTCCGCTGGCGGCACAGGTCATGGTCGATGGCGACCGCTGGTCCGTCATCCGCGAACGCCAGCAGCCCGAGGATCTGTGGGCAGCCGACCGTATTCCCGAGTGGGTGGAGGAAACCCTCCTCCCCGCTGGCGGAGGCCTATGACAGCCGGGCAGGACAGCACCCAGCCCGGCGGCAGCCTGCCGCGACGCCTGGCCCGCGCCCGCCAGCAGGCGCGCCGTGCCCTGTGGGTGGAACAGCTATGGCCGCTCATGCTGCCTGCGGTCGATGCCGCCATGGGGGTTGCGCTGCTGGGGCTTACGCGCCTGCCCCAGCAGATGCCCGACAGCCTGCATGCCGCCCTCCTGACCGGGGCAGGCGCCGGAACGCTCTACGCCACGTGGCGGCAGTGGCGTGGCATCCATCCCCCCACCGCGTCCGAGACCGACCGCCGGGTGGAGCAGGCATCCGGCCTGACCGGCCAGCCGCTGCGCACGCTGCATGACCGGCCCGCCAACGCCATCACGCCCGAAATCACCTATCTGTGGCAGGTCCACCTGCACCGCACCACGGCGGCACTGGGCCGCCTGCGGGGTGGGTGGCCGCGCCCGCACCTGCGTGGCGCCACGTGGTGGGCGGCCACCCCGGTCCTTGCCATACTGCTGGCTGGCGGCATGATATGGAGCGGCGACCATGCCGCAAGCCGCGTTACGGCAGCCTTCCTGCCCGGCACGGATGATGCCGACACCCCCGCGCCCCAGATCAATGCATGGATTACCATGCCCGACTACGCACCCGGCGCACCGGTCTTTCTGGACGCAACACATACCAGCGCCACTGTTCCCGCGGGCGCGCAACTGACCATCACGCTGAACGGGCTGAATGGCCGGCCCACCCTGCGCATGCATGCCAGCGGACCACAGGCTGCAATCGGTCCCCATGATTTTCACGCCCTGGGCAATGCAAGCTGGAATGCGCAGGCCTCCCTTCTGGCCAGTGGCACGCTGCGCCTGCGCGGACGTGGACGCACGCTGGGGCAATGGAACCTGACCGTAACACCCAATCCCGCGCCGGAGATTGCATGGGGCAAGGATCCCGGCAGCCGCGAAGGTGAATGGCGCACCCGCCTGCCCTACCACGTGGCCCAGCCTTACGGGATTGCCGCGATGCATGCGGAACTGGTCATGCCGGACGGCCCGCAGGATGTCCTGACGGTCCCGATCCCGCTGAATGGCCACCCACGCGTTGCGGATGACGTGGCAACACCCGACCTGTCGCAAAATCCGTGGGCGGGCGAGGACGTGACCGCGCGCCTGGTTGCCACCAGCACGAGCGGCATGACCGCGACCTCTGTCCCGGTCCGGCTGCGCATGGGGGCACGGCCCTTCAGCAATCCGCTGGCCAAGGCGATACTGGATATCCGCAAACGCGTGGCCCTGCACCGCGAAAACCGGGCACAGGCAGCGCGTGAACTGCTGGCGCTGGGTCAGGCCGACACCATGCTGACCCACCATGTCGGCCTGCTGCTGGCATTGACCAGCGTGGCCGCCGTGCTGGGCGATGCGGATGACGTGACCGATGACTACGCCATTACGCAGGCCACCGGACGGCTGTGGTTCCTTGCGCTGGACATTGAACACAACCGCCGGGACATCAATAACGAACAGGCTGACTTTGGCGTTCAGGCGGCGCAGGATGCCGTACGCGAACAGCTTGAACACATGCGCGACATGGGTTCCAGGGGACAGGGACCGGAACAGCAGGCGGAACTGCAGCACCGCATGCAGGCGCTGAAGGACGCGATTTCGCGTAAGATGCAGGCGCTGGCGCAACAGGCCATGCGTGACCATTCAGCCATTCCCGCCATGCCGGAAATGACATCACGCGGTGAACAGAACATGGCCCGGATGATGCAGCAGTTGCAGGACGACGCCGCCAATGGCCGTAATGCCGATGCAATGCAGAAGCTGCAGCAGATGGAGGACATGGCCAACGGCATCCGCAACGCCACCCCACAGGACATGATGCAGCTGGCACAGCAGATGCAGGCCCGCCAGCAGGCAAAGGAACTGCGCCGCGCACTGCGTGACCTGATCAGCCGCCAGTCCCAGTTGCTGGACCATGCCCAGTCCCGCATGGACCAGACCCAGCGCCAGCAGGACCGTGACGCCGCCAGCCGCCAGACCGATATGGATGAGGAAGGCGGCGATCTGTCCTCCATGTCCACTGCCGACCTGCTGCGCCAGCTTGGCATCACGCCATCGGGCGGTACGCCCCAGCCGCCACAGGCCAGCGCTCCGCCACCGGAAAGCATGACGCCGGAAGCCCACACGGCGCAGCAGCATGCCGACCGGGCCATGCAGCATGCCCTGTCCCGCGCGCTGCATGAACTGCAACGCGAATTCAGACAGGCCAGCGGCAAGGACATGCCCGCGCTGGACAAAGCGCAGACGGACATGAAGGCCGTGCGCGCAGCACTGGGCGCGGGCAAGGACCCAGATGCGGCGGCGGCCGAGAAAAAGGTTCTGGCGGACCTGCAGCAGGGCGACCAGCAGATGCGTCAGTCCATGCGTAACCAGAGCACGCATGGCGGCATGACGGTATTCCTGCCCATGATGTCGCAGGAAAATGGCAAGGGCAGCCATGGCAGCGGCGGCAACCACCCCGGCGGCCAGGATGATGAGGACGACACCGACCAGCAGGCCGAGGGCAAGGGCGATCGTGACCCACTGGGCCGCAAGACCGGTGGCACCCATGCAGGCATGGATAACGACACCCATGTGCCTGACAATGTCAGCCGCGAACGCGCGCGTGAAATTGAGCAGGAACTGCGCCGCCGCGATGCCGACCGCACCCGTCCACCAGAGGAACTGGAATATCTCGACCGGCTGCTTCGCGCTTTCTAAAGCATGCTACGCAAGGTCCGGAGAGCCTGACCGGCCCTTCGGAACACAGGCGGTCCATCCGCTCCGGACAACAGGGGGCAACGGGGTCTGCGACCCACCATAGATGGCTGTCACAGAACCGGTCAGAGCAGGCGTATGGGCCTACCGTCCTCAGCTTCCGATCTCTGGGAAAAGAAGGTTTTTTGGTGAAGCCTCCTGCAGGAAGCTTCACTCAAAACGCCAGTTTTTCTGAAAAAGACGAAAGACGATTGTTCCTCTGCTCCCCCGGGATCAGGACCGTCCATACCTGAAGGCGCGTCACTGCCCTGATCCGACTCCTACCCGCACAAGGCGCACCCGGCCGCATAGGTCAGGCGTCGCTCGCCTGACTATCCTGACGCACCGGAATGGCGCGGGTGACGGGGGCGGTGGCAAGGTCAATGGCGTCGTATGATGGCGGGCTTTCCGGCGCATCCTGTCCGTCCTGCGGCAGAAGCTGGGCGTCGGGCAGTTCACCCTTGCTGCGGGCCTGTGCCAGACGTTCCAGATTATCGCCAATACGCGGGTATTCTTCCACCAGCCTGCGGAAGTTACGTGCGCTCATCGTCATGAAATGCCCGAACTGCAGGGAACGGCTGGTGGCCGTGACACGCTCGTCCTTCAGCGCTTCTTCCCCACCCAGCACCGCACCCGCGCCAAAGCGTACGTCGTGCTTGGGATAATGGGTTTCAGCCAGACCCGCGCTGATGAAATAGACCGTGCGCACCTTCTGCCCCTTGCGGTACAGCCGCTCACCGGGAGAGGAAAAGTGGATGGACATCTTCATCGCAATGTCATGCAGCACGCCATCGGCCACCCCTTCAAACAGGGGGAAGTTATGGATGCGGCTTTCAATCCCTGCCCGGATATTGAATTTCAGTCTGAAATCCAGCTGTTCACGCCGGTGTTCCACATCGCGGTGCAGTTCACGGTGCAGTTCCTCGCTCAGCAGCGATTCGGACATCAGGGTATCGTATTTCTCTTCTTCCAGCCGCAGCGCGATCTGGCGCAGCATGCGGTTTTCCAGTGCTTCGGAATAACCATGGTAATGCAGCCGCAGGGTCTGCAATGCCTCATCCAGCAGCTTGCACTGCCGACCCAGCACTTCACCTACGATTTCACTGATACGCGTTCCCAGCGTCGGCTCCATGCGCTGGCGCATGAAACGGGTCAGCGACAGGGAGACGAAATAGCCGATCATCAGCATCTCGAACCGTTCCATCATGCAATACATGAGGGGCGTATCGAAATTGAATCGGTGATGGATCACCTGCGCCACACGAAAACGCAGCGAAGGACGCAGGCGACGGCGCAGGGCACGGACATAGCCAAACCGCCCTTCCAGTCGGGCACCATCGACCATGGCCTCGGCCGACCGCAGCAGCGTTTCCATCACACGTCGCGACAGCCCCTGTATGCGGAACAGGTCAAGCAGGATGGAGCGTTCACGGTTGGCAATGACAATCAGCGCCAGCGTCACCCGCTGTCGGTCGCCCAGGGCCGTGTCGAAGGTATTGGCCTGTTCTTCCGAATGGACGCGGCGGTCTATGACCTCGACCACCGTATTGGTGACATTGTTCGAAAAACCCAGTTCTCCCGCGACCTCCCGCGTCTGGTCACGGACCTCACCCAGCCCGATGGCAAGGATCTGATGACGCAGCGCCTGATCGATCAGCGGCAGTTGATCGAGCTTGAGGAACAGCACCAGGTACCGCAGCGACATCCCGTTCACGAACAGGGTAATCAGCACGAACCCCGTGGCGATGATCCCGATGAAATGGGCGATGCTGCTGGAAACATGTTCATTTTCCGTCACGGCCAGCGCCAGCGCCAGCGTAATGGCACCACGCAGGCCACCCCATACCATCGTCACCTTGAACGGGGTCGGCACGGGGGGGGACAGCTTGGTGGCGGCAAGGATGGGCAGCATGCCGAACACCACCGCCCCGCGCGCCAGCAGCCCGGCACCTGCTGCCAGCAGGATCAGCACGCAGTCCCATTTGGTCATGCCCACCAGCAGGCGCGGCACCAGCATGGACGCCAGCACGAACACCAGTGACCCGGCCCAGAACACAAGCTGCTGCCACAGCTCGTTCAGAAAGCGCCATGTCTGGGGCCGGAAAGTGGACGGCCCGTAAATTGAAATCGTCAGGCCGGACGCAGCTGTGGCCACCACGCCGGAAAAACCCAGGAATTCATCACAGACGATATAGGACAGGTACGGCAGCGCCACCGTCAGCGTGACCTCGGCCGCGGGGGCAGCCCCCAGCGCGGGAATCACCATAAGGGTCAACCGGCCGAAGACGATGCCGATGATCAGCGCCCCGATGAAGGACACAAGGAATTCCAGCACCGCGCCGCCCAGCATGATCTTGTGGTGCGACGTAATGGAGCCAAGCAGGATGGTGAAAATGGAAATAGCGGCAGCGTCATTCAGCAACGCCTCGCCTTCCACCAGCCGGGTCAGGCGGCTGGCAGCACCAATTTCCTTGAATATCCCCGCCACGGCCGACGGATCGGTCGTCGCCACAATGGAGCCAAGCAGGAGGCACACCGCCAGCGGCATGCCCGCAAAGGGATACAGCGCGAAGCCGATGGCCGCAGTTGAGACCGCCACCGCCACCACGGCCAGCAGAAGTACGGTCGCGGTTTCATGCGCCAGCCTGCGCACGTCAATGCCCAGCGCCCCCTGAAACACCAGTATGGGCAGGAAAATCAGCAGAAAAGCTTCGCTGTTAAGCGGGAAATCCAGCAGCGTCTGCGCCGCGCCATTGAAGATTTCCAGATGGGAATTGCGCAGTACAAGGTCGGCCGCACCGCCGATCACGATGCCCACAATGGCAAGCAGAACGGTTTCGGACAGTTCCAGACGGCGGGCAAGCGGCTGAACCGCGCTGACCACGACAAGCAGCACGGCAATCGCCATCAGAATTGCTGCCAGACCCGCTATCTCCATTCAAAATCCCCGACTTCCGGCCATATCATGCTTACAGACCGATCCTAGTGGCTGACCATGAACAGATTATGTCCAATACGTTTCAGATCAACAGAATCCAGCTTGTAAAACCAACATCTGGCTGCAAAAGACGTTCCTTCGCATATCCGCATGTTGCGTATCAATAATGCCACACCAACGTTGCATCAACAACACATGATGCATCACATTATATTCCAGTATTTCACACACTGACCACAGGGGCCGTGGCGGCAAGCCATGCCCGGACCTGTGCCTGCGGGTCCGGCATGCGAATGAAATCGGACACCGCCGATACACAGTCTGCTCCGGCCGCAATGCACAGCGGCGCGCGCGCAAGGGTAATCCCCCCGATCGCGACAAGCGGAATATCGCCAATGCGCCGTTTCCATATCGACAGCTTTTCCGTGCCCTGCGGCCCCCACGGCATTTTCTTCAGTTTTGTGGGCCAGACCGGCCCCAGCGCCACATAATCGGGGGCGACGGACAGCGCGCGCTCCAGTTCAGCATCACTATGGGTGCTGACCCCCAGCTTCAGGCCTGACGCACGAATGGCGGTCAGATCCGCCGTGTCCAGGTCTTCCTGTCCCAGGTGGATGAAGTCCACCCCTTCCTCGATCGCAAGCTGCCAGTAATCATTCAGCACAAGGCAGACATGATGCGCGCGGGCAAGTTGGATGCCTTCGCGGATTTCATGACGCAGGGCATCCATCGCCATGTCCTTGAGCCGCAACTGGATCAGCCGTGCCCCAGCCTGCCCCAGGCTTCCAACCCAGTGTGCGGCGTCCACGACGGGATAGATGCGTGACGGCAGAACGGAACTCATAGTACCGCCTGCCCGATCACGGGGGTGGAGGGAACGGCCATGTCACGTTCTTCCATCGGGTCGGCAATATAGGCCATGCGGCCCGCTTCCACCGCCATGGCGAAGGCACGCGCCATTTCCGCAGGGTTGCCCGCCTTGGCCACCGCCGTATTGATCAGCACGGCGTCATAACCCAATTCCATCGCCTGTGCCGCGTGGGAGGGCACGCCAATCCCCGCATCGACCACCATGGGCACGTCCGGAAAATGGGCACGCAGGGCACGCAGGCCAAACAGATTGTTCAGTCCCTTGCCCGACCCGATAGGCGCCCCCCATGGCATCAGCACCTCGCACCCCGCGCGCAACAGGCGTTCAGCGCCGACAAGATCCTCGGTCATGTAGGGAAAGACCCTGAAACCATCTTCCGTCAGGATACGGGCGGCTTCGACCAGCGCGAACATATCGGGCTGCAGCGTATCGGATTCCCCGATCACCTCCAGCTTGATCCAGTCCGTGCCGAACACCTCCCGCGCCATCTGCGCCGTGGTCACGGCTTCACGCACGGTATGACAGCCCGCCGTATTCGGCAGGACGGGCACATCCAGTTCACGGATCAGCGTCCAGAACGCCTGCCCCGCGCGACTGCCTGCCGCCTCGCGCCGCAGCGACACGGTCACCACCCCGGCCCCGGCCCGCCGGACGGCGTCACTCAGGATTTCAGGCGAAGGGTACTGCGCCGTGCCCAGCATCAGGCGCGACGCCAGTTCAGTGCCATAGAAAAGGGTCATTGCGGTTATCCTCCCTGCATGGGGGCCAGAATTTCCACCCGCGCCCCGTCATGCAGGGAATGGGTCGCGCGCCTGCCGGCCGCGACAAAGCAGCCATCCACCGCAGTGGCGATGCGGGCCGTGACATCATAACCCAGTTCATCAAGCAATGCTGCAAGGTTGGCGGCTGTCACGTCGTGGTGTTTGTCATTCACCAGAATCTGCATGTCCATCCTCCCTTTCTGTCGGATCAGCTTTCACCAAATACGATATCGGCCGCCTCGGCCGCGCGAACGGGGGAAAGCAGGAAGCCGTGGCGATACATGCCGTTGATATGGATATGCCGTCCCTGTCGCCTGACGGCGGGCATGTTGTCGGGATAGGATGGACGCAGACCCGTACCGGTCTCCAGTATTTCGGCTTCCCCGAATGCCGGGTGCAGGGCATAGACCGCGCCCAGCATTTCCACCATCGACCGCAGGGTCATGGGGCCGGCATTTTCGCTTTCGATCATGGTCGCGCCCACCATGTACACATGCCCCGCCCTCGGTACGACATAAATGGGAATGCGCGGATGCAACATGCGCACCGGGCGATGCAGCGTGACATCGGGACACCGCAGCAGCAGCATTTCCCCCCGCACGCCACGCATGTCGGTCATCCTGTCACGCGCCGCGATACCGGTACAGTCCACCACCCAGTCATACCCCGCCGTACCGGCGTCAACCGGCACATTGAACCGCAGGCTGCCCCCCAGTTCCACCACCCGGGCGGCAAGGGCATTCAGGGCGTCGCGCGGGTTGACATGTCCCTCCCCCGCGAAAAACAGCGCACGGGAAAAACGGTCGGCAAGATCGGGCTCCATCTGCGCGATCTCACCCTCGCCTATCGTGGAAAAATGTGATGTCCTGCGGGCGAAACGCATGATTTCGCGCACATCGCGCGGCGGCGCCAGCACAAGGGTGCCATTGCGGTCCACGCCGGGAACGTGCGCATCCCACCAGTCAAGGGACGCAAGTGACTGGGCGGTGACCTCCGGGGTGGCGGACTCCGCCTCGCACCAAGGGGCCAGCATGCCGCCAGCCTTCCATGACGCGCCCCAGCCCACGCGCCCGCCGCATTCATGCACACTGACCCGCGCGCCACGTTCGGCCAGCGTCACAGCCGCTGTCAGGCCCGACACACCCGCGCCCCGCACAAGAACAGACGGTCCCGTCCCGTGGGGGATTGCCGTTTGTGCTACCATGTGCGTCGTGCCCCTGTCCCGATTATAGCTATTGACGGTAAGTGTGCCGGTTATACCCGGGGTGTCTATTCAACAGTCACGGATTTGGCGAGGTTACGCGGCTGGTCCACATCCGTGCCCTTCAGCAGCGCGACCTCATACGCCAGGATCTGCACCGGGATCGTCTGCAGGATCGGGGCCACGAATTCATCCACTGTCGGAATTGCCACCACGCATTCCGCGATTTCACGCAGGCGCGGCGCACCCGCCATGTCCGTGAACACCAGCAGGCGACCACCACGGGCCTTGGCTTCCTGCAGGTTGGACAGCGTTTTTTCAAACAGCGGGCCGGACGGCACGGTCGCCACCACCGGCACCGTGCTGTCGATCAGCGAAATCGGCCCATGCTTCATTTCCCCCGCCGCATACGCCTCGGCATGAATGTAGGAAATTTCCTTGAGCTTCAGCGCCCCTTCCAGCGCCACGGGGAACATGGACCCACGACCAAGATAGAGTACATCCCGTGCTTCGGCCACGATGGCGGCCATACGACGGATTTCATCATGGCGTTCAAACACCTCGGTCGCCTTGCTGGGCAGGTCCAGCAGGTTGGTCACCATGCTTTCTTCCTGCTGCGCGCCGATCAGGCCGCGCGCACGGCCAAAGGCAATGGTCAGGCAGGCCAGAACGGATAGCTGCGCGGTAAAGGCCTTAGTGCTGGCAACGGATATTTCCGGCCCCGCCACGGTACCCAGCACGGCGTCGCTTTCGCGCGCCATGGTACTCTGTTCCACATTGAGGACCGAGACGATATGCTGCCCCGCCGCCCGCATGCCACGCAGGGCCGCCAGCGTGTCCGCCGTCTCCCCCGACTGGGAAATCAGCAGCCCCAGCCCACCCCTGGCCAGCGGCGGATTGCGATAGCGCATTTCACTCGCCACATCGATATCGACCGGCAGGCGCGCATACTGTTCGATCCAGTACCGTCCGATCATGCCGGCATAGAACGCCGAACCGCAGGCCGTCAGCACTGCGCGAGGAATGGCGGCAAGGTCAAATGGCAGGTCGGGCATGATGACGCGGCGCGTCGCCGGGTCGATCAGGCGCTGCAGGGTCTGCCCGATCACGACGGGATGTTCGTGCAGTTCCTTTTCCATATAATGGCGATAGCCATCCTTGCCGACCGATGCCGCAATCAGCGCGGTCAGCTTGACCGGACGTTCGACCGGGTTGCCCGCCATGTCAAAGAAGACGGCGCCCGCAGGCGTGATTACGGTCCAGTCCCCGTCATCCAGATAGGCGATCCGGCGGGTCAGCGGCGCCAGCGCAAGGCTGTCGGAACCGAGGAACATCTCGTTATCGCCAAAGCCCACCACCAGCGGCGCGCCATGCCGCGCGCCAATGACCATGCCGTCATGCCCGGCAAAGATCATGGCGAGCGCGTAGGCCCCTTCCAGCCGCCTGAGGCAGGCATGCGCCGCATCCTGCGGGGACAGGCCGCGCTGCAGGTGATAATCCACCAGCTGGGCGATCGTCTCGCTATCCGTATCGGTGGAGAAGACCTGCCCTGCCGCCTCCAGTTCACGGCGCAGTTCCTCGAAATTCTCGATAATGCCGTTATGGACGACCGATACGCGCTCCGTCCCATGGGGATGGGCATTGTTTTCGGTGGGCGCGCCATGCGTGGCCCAGCGCGTATGGCCAATGCCGGTCACGCCCGGCAGCGGCATGCGCGCCAGGAGGGTGGCCAGGTGATCCAGCTTGCCCGCCGCGCGACGGCGTTCGACATGGCCTTCTTCCAGCGTGGCGATACCCGCGGAATCATAGCCGCGATATTCCAGCCGGCGCAGGGCGTCCAGAATGACCGGCGTGGCCTGATTGCTACCGACAACCCCTACTATGCCACACATCAGCCCCGTTCCTTCCTGTTCTTCAGCCGTTCGCGAAACGATGCGGCATGTCCTGCCTTGTTTGCCTGCCGTGCCCGGCCAATGGCCATGGCATCATCGGGAACGTCATGGGTAATCACGCTGCCTGCCGCCGTAATGACGCCTGCGCCCACCCGAACGGGAGCCACCAGAACCGAATCCGAGCCAATGAAGCTGCCCGCGCCGATTTCGGTCCGGTGCTTGAACACACCGTCATAATTGCAGGTTATGGTACCCGCACCGATATTGGCCCCGCTGCCCACCGTAGCATTCCCCAGATAGGTCAGGTGATTGGCCTTGGCCCCCGCCCCCAGCGTCGTGGCCTTGATTTCCACGAAATTGCCTACACGCGCCTTTGCCCCCACGTCGCTGCCGGGGCGCAGGCGGGCATAGGGGCCGATCTGTGCATCCGGGCCGACCGTCGCCCCCTCGATATGTGAAAAGGCATGGATTTCCGCGCCGGTTTTTACATGTACGCCGGGGCCGAACACCACATTGGGGTGCACCACCGTATCGGGTTCCAGCACGGTATCGACGCACAGGAACACGGTATCGGGGGCGACAAGCGTGGTGCCACCATCCATGACCGCCTGTCGCAGCCGGGCCTGCACGCATGCTTCCGCCTGTGCCAGTTCCGCACGCGAATTGATGCCGCGCAGTTCGTCCTCCGGTGCGACGACCGCCCGCACGATACGCCCATCCGCCACGGCACGGGCCACCACGTCGCCCAGATAGTATTCGCCCTGCGCGTTGTCATTGCCAACTTCGTTCAGCCAGCGACGGAAATCAGCGGCATCGGCACACAGCACACCGGCGTTGCACAGCCGGATCGCCCGCTCATCCGCGGTGGCGTCCGCCCATTCAACAATCCGTTCAACCCGCCCGTCCCGCGTCACCACGCGCCCGTACCGCGCGGGATCGGCCGGTTCCATGGCCAGCAGGGCCAGACCGGTATCCCCACTGCGGCGCTGGTCCAGAAGTGCCCGCATCGTACCGGGCGTGATCAGCGGATTGTCACCATACAGGACCGCCACATCCCCGGTGCCGAACGCAGCTTCGGCCTGCCGGGCGGCATGGCCGGTGCCAAGGCGGTCCATCTGCACCACAACGTGATGCGGGGCGGCAAGGGCTGCCACATCATCCATGTCCGGCCCCACGACCACAACAATCCGGTCAAAGACCTGTGCCGCGTTATCCAGCAGGTAGCGCAGCATCGGCTGCCCCGCCAGCGGGTGCATGACCTTGGGCCGCTGCGATTTCATGCGGGTACCACGCCCCGCCGCCAGGATGACAGCGGTCGACACGATGCGTGCGGGGGCGGATACTACGGTATCGGTCTGGGTATTCATGGCAGTGTGCGGGTACTCCGCACCCGCACACCCTGTCAAACCCTTATGCGCGTGCGATACCATCACTTAGAATTTCCGATTGCTACTTCATTCACACCGTCAAAGGCGTTCATGATGACCTCTCTCCCGTCCCGCCTCGCCGTTTTCGATATGGACGGCACGCTGATCGACAGCCTCCCCGATCTGGCGGCCAGCGCCAACCGGCTTCTGGCCCATTACGGCCTGCCGTCCATTGCCACCGAACAGGTCCGTCCCATGGTTGGCGATGGCGTTGCAGCCCTTGTCAGCCGTTTGCTGGTCCATGCCGGTTCGGCCGCCACCGGCATTGATGCCGAGCAGGCCACGGCATGGTACATGGCCGATTACACCCCTCATTCCACCGACCTGTCCCGCCCCTTTCCCGGCACGATAGGCATGCTGGAAGACCTGCACGCCACAGGGTGGCACATGGCCGTCTGCACCAACAAACCCGTTGCCGCCGCGCGCCACATACTGCGTGTCCTTGATCTGGAAAAATGGTTCGTGGCCGTGGGTGGGGGCGACAGCTTCAGCGTACGCAAACCCGACCCGCGCCACCTGCTGGGCACAATTGCAATGGCGCAGGGCAACCCGCACCGCGCGGTCATGACCGGTGACCACCATAACGACATGGCCACGGCCATCGGGGCACATGTGCCCGCGATTTTCGCCCGCTGGGGATATGGGCGCCCCGAAATGGAAGCCGGGGCCACGGTTGGCGCCGATTCCATTTCCGAGGTCGCTCATCTGGCCAATGAACTGGTACCAGCGTAGCCCGGGTCAGACGTCGAGGTTGGCAACCTTCAGCGCATTGCCAACAATGAAGTCGCGGCGGGGTTCGACCACATCCCCCATAAGGGTGGAAAAGACCTGCGCCGCGTTTTCCACATCCCCGACCTTGACCTGCAGCAGGGTGCGCATGGCGGGATCGAGTGTGGTTTCCCACAGCTGTTCGTCATTCATTTCCCCCAGGCCCTTGAAGCGGTTGATGGACAGGCCCTTGCGGCCCTGCGCC
Organism: Komagataeibacter oboediens; assembly: GCF_018491655.1. NCBI lineage: Bacteria > Pseudomonadati > Pseudomonadota > Alphaproteobacteria > Acetobacterales > Acetobacteraceae > Komagataeibacter > Komagataeibacter oboediens. The sequence continues at coordinate 56,705 of NZ_JABLUU010000009.1, forward strand.
AGAATCCGTTCATACAACGATGCCGGCCCGTTGAAGGCGTGTGCATTGCCATCGATCACCAGATGAACCGGCCCCGCGAAATCCGCCACCAGACGGTCGTGGCGGTCCGCCAGCCAGCGGACTTCCGCACTGCGCAGCGCCTGTGCCTCCAGGCGATAGACTTCGCCCACACCACGCACGCTACGGGCCATTTCCAGACCGCTGTCGCTGACGGCAACCTTCCACCCCCGTTCGGTCGGGGGCGATACCGCATCCAGCCGCGCCTGCAGGTCGACAACCCGTTCCGGCACGGCCTGCGGATCGGCACGCAGCACGCCCGCGATGGCCGCCTGTTCCAGAACCCACACCGGCACACGCGCCGACAGGCGCGACAGCGCACGGGTCACGTCACGGATGAACATGACATCGGCGCGCATGACATCGCCCTCGACCTCACGCCCGTCAGCATAACGCAGCGAGGCATTGGCCAGCGCCTTGTCCAGCAGGTAGGACTCCAGCGCCGCGTCATCCTTCAGGTACCGTTCGTCATTGCCGCGCTTGGCGCGGTACAGCGGCGGCTGGGCGATATACAGATATCCTTTTTCAATCAGTTCGGGCATCTGCCTGAAGAAGAAGGTCAGCAGCAGCGTACGGATATGCGACCCGTCCACGTCAGCGTCAGTCATGATGACAATGCGGTGGTAACGCAGCTTTTCAATCGAAAAGCCGCCATGTTCCACATCGCCACGCCCGATGCCGGTGCCCAGTGCCGTAATCAGCGTCCCGATTTCGGCTGACCCCAGCATACGGTCAAAGCGCGCGCGCTCGACATTCAGGATCTTTCCCTTCAGCGGCAGGATCGCCTGAAACCGCCGGTCACGTCCCTGTTTGGCGGTGCCGCCTGCCGAATCACCCTCGACGATGAACAGTTCGGATTTTGCCGGATCACGTTCCTGACAGTCCGCCAGCTTGCCCGGCAGGGAGGAGATGTCCAGCACGCCCTTGCGCCGTGTCAGTTCCCGCGCACGCCGCGCCGCCTCACGCGCGGCGGCGGCATCCATCACCTTCGCCACGATATGGCGGGCTTCCTTGGGGTGGGTTTCAAACCAGTGGGAAATCATGTCGGCAGCGGCGGCATGCACCACCGGCTGCACTTCGGAAGAAACCAGCTTGTCCTTGGTCTGTGACGAGAACTTGGGGTCGGGCACCTTGACCGACAGCACGGCGGTCAGGCCTTCGCGCATGTCCTCGCCATTCAGGGCGTGGCTGTCCTTCTTGCTGGCATTGGCTTCGGCATAGCGGCCTACCACGCGGGTCAGCGCCTGACGGAAACCGGCAAGGTGCGAACCACCATCACGCTGGGGAATGTTGTTGGTGAAGCACAGCATGGTTTCATGGAAGCTGTCATTCCAGGTCAGGGCGAACTCGACCTTGATGCCGTTATCTTCATTCTGCAGGCTGCCGGTGATCGGCGGCTCGACAATCGGGTTCTTGCCCTGGTCCAGCCATTCGACAAAGGCGCACAGACCGCCTTCGTAATGGAACTTTTCCTCCCGCGCCGGGGTATGGCGTTCGTCGCGCAGGATGATCTTCAGCCCGGAATTGAGGAAGGCCAGTTCGCGCAGACGGCGTTCGAGAATCGGGAATTCGAATTCAACCCTGGCAAACGTCTCTGCGCTGGGCTTGAAGGTGACCTGCGTGCCGGTCGGCTCGCTGCTTTCCCCCACCACACGCAGCGGCTCATCACGCTCGCCCGCGCGGAAACTGATGACGTGTTCCTTGCCATCGCGCCATATCCGGACTTCCATCCATTCCGACAGCGCGTTGACCACGGCCGCACCCACGCCATGCAGGCCACCCGATACCTTGTAGGAATTCTGGTTGAACTTGCCACCCGCATGTAGCTTGGTCAGTACGACTTCGGCGGCACTCACCCCTTCTTCATGGTGCATGTCGGTAGGAATGCCGCGCCCGTCGTCACGTACGCTGACGCTGCCATCCCCATTGAGCGTCACGATACAGGTGGTCGCAAACCCGGCCTGCGCCTCATCCACGGCGTTATCAATGATTTCGAAGGCCATGTGGTGCAGGCCCGACCCGTCATCGGTATCGCCAATATACATGCCGGGGCGCTTGCGTACCGCGTCCAGCCCCCGCAGAACCGAGATGGATGCCGCATCATAGTCCGCAGCGGGTGTCACGCCACCTGCGACCTCGGCATCGTGTTTCTGATCGGGACTGGATTGATCGGACATGCCGGCAGATGCTCCACAGCGGATAACAACAAAATAACAGAATGCATTATAGCCTGAACCACCCGGTGTAACCAGCATTCCGCGCCGAAATCATGCATGGGGGGCAAGATTACCCTCACCCGGCGTCACGAATTCGGCGATCTGGCGCAGAGGCGTGAACTGTTCGCGGTCTGTTCCAGTCAGTAAAACGCCGGTGTCCATCCGTCCGATCGCCTGAAACAGGGCCTCGCGCCGCACATCATCCAGATGCACCAGCGGTTCATCCAGCAGAAGCATCGGCATCTGCCCCCGGCATGCCGCCAGGATACGCGCATGTGACAGGACGATACCCAGCAGCAGCGCCTTCTGCTGCCCCGTGCTGGACAGACTGGCCGGACGCCGCGTCAGCCGGTCCGCCATGCGCAGGTCGGTACGGTGTGCGCCAAAACGACTCCCCCCGCGCTGCCGGTCGATGGCGCGTGTCGCCGCGATCTGCTCCGCCAGCCAGTCTTCCACCGCCAGGGCAGGCATTTCGCGTAACTGATCGGCAATACGGCAATCAAGTTCCAGCCATGCGGCGGGAAAGCCATCGGCAACCGCCTGCTCATCCGCATTCAGGCGCGCTACCATATCCACCCGGGCGGCAACAGCCGCCACCGCGTGGCGCGCCATAGTGCGTTCCAGGGCGGCCAGCCAGTCCGTATCCGCTCCACGCTGCGTCAGCAGGCGGCTACGCTGCATCATCGCGCGGTCATGGGCGGCCAGTTCACGCGCGTGACCAGGTTCAAGCGCCAGCACCAGCCGGTCCAGAAACCGGCGGCGACTGCCTGCCCCGTCCTGAAACAGGCGGTCCATCTGCGGTGTCAGCCAGACGGCGGAAAAATATTCGCCCACCGCATCGCGGTTGCGCTGGGCCTGTCCATCCACGCGAAACGCACGCCGTTCCGGCCGCAGCGGATCGGCCCCCGTGGCGATCTGGACGGTCAGGGCATCATCGCCCCACTGCGCCATCACGTCGGCGGCGACACCCCACAGCGTCGCACCATGACGGGGCAGTTCATCCATGCGCGCGCCCCGCAGGCCACGCCCTGGCACCAGCAGCGAGACCGCTTCCAGCAGGTTGGTCTTGCCACTGCCGTTCGGCCCGGTAATGACCGTGGCCGGACATGCCGGTTTCCATGAAAGATGATGATAATTACGGAAATCCGTAAGTACCAGTCGTGTCACGCAGGCCATGCGACCGGAAGGCCGCGCGCGATTACACGCGCATCGGCATCAGGACGTACAGCGCGGACGGGCTGTCCACATCACGCACGATGGTGGGCGCGGAACTGTCAGAAAAGGCGAATTCCACTTCCTTTTCCACCTGATCGGTAATGTCGTTCAGGTAGCGGGCCTGAAAGCCGATCTCCATGGGCGACGCATCATAAGAGACATGGTTTTCGTCCAGCTCTTCCGTCGCGGTCCCCTGATCCTGGCTTGCGGCCGACAACGTCAGCAGGTTGTGCGCCATGCTCAGCTTGACCGGGCGGGAACGCTCCTGACTGATCGCCGCCACGCGGGATACGGCATCGGAGAATATTTTCTTGCCCACGCGCAGGATCTTGTCATTCCCGTGCGGGATCACGCGTTCATATTCGGGGAAGGTACCGTCAATCAGCTTGGAGGTCAGCGTGATGTTGCCAATGGAGAACTGGATGCGGGTATCGGACAGGGCCACGGCAACCTGCTCGGGCCCTTCGTCAAGCAGCTTGCGCAGCTCAGCCACCGTCTTGCGCGGGACAATCACGCCCGGCATACCTGCGCCGCCTGCGGGCAGTTCGGTCTCGACACGGGCCAGGCGATGCCCGTCCGTCGCCACCGCGCGCAGCACCGGACCCGCATCCCCTTCGGCCACATGCAGGAAGATGCCATTAAGGTAGTAGCGCGTTTCCTCGGTGGAGATGGCAAAGCGCGTACGGTCGATCAGGCCACGCAGCACCTGTGCCGGAATGCTGAATTCATGCGGCAGGCTGCCAGCCATCATGGACGGGAAATCATCCACATCCAGCACATTCAGGCTGGTGGCGAACCGCCCCGCCCGCAGGCCCAGTGGCGCATCACCCCCGGCATGGTCCAGTTCGACATGCGCGCCATCGGGCAGCTTGCGCACGATTTCATACAGGACAGCCGCTGGCGCCGTGACAGCGCCGTCACGCAGGGTTTCCGCCGCAACGCCTTCAACCACCGCGATTTCCATGTCGGTGGCGGTCAGTGTCATGGCACCATCAACGACATTGATCAGCACGTTGGCCAGGATGGGGATGGTATTGCGCTTCTCGGCAACGCTCTGGATATGGGCCAGTGCCTTGAGCAGCGTTACACGGTCGGCCTTCAACTTCATCGGTACAATATCCTCCACATCCCGTCACGTCAGGCATACGTACAGACGGGGGGTGACATGTTTAGCAGCCGCGGGCGACTCTGGTAAAGGGGGGCGTTGAACCCTAAATTTATTCAGCTTTCCAGCATGCGGCGCAACAGCTCCACATCTTCGGCAAAAGCGGGATCCTGTTCCATCAGCTCCGTCACGCGGGTCACGGCATGCATGACCGTCGTATGATCACGATTGCCGAACTTGCGCCCGATTTCAGGCAGGGAACGGCTGGTCAGCTGCTTGGCCAGGTACATCGCCACCTGACGGGGCCGCGCCACGGCGCGCGCGCGACGGGCCGAGGACATGTCGGTCAGGCGGATATTCCAGTGTTCGGCCACCTTGCGCTGGATTTCCTCGATCGTGACGCGCCGGTCATGGGCCTTGAGGATGTCATGCAGCACATCCTGCGTCGCTTCCAGCGTGACCGGGCGACCGAACAGGTTGGCATGGGCGATCAGGCGGTTCAGCGCGCCTTCCAGCTCACGCACGTTCGACGTGATCTTGTGCGCAAGGAATTCCAGCACCTTGGCGGGCACCACCACGCCGGACGCACTGGCCTTGGCCTCCAGAATGGAGATACGCAGTTCAAACGTGGTGGCATGAATATCCGCCACCATGCCGCAGCCAAGGCGGGTGCGCAGCCTGTCCTCCAGCCCCGACAGGTCGGAGGGGGATTTATCGGCCGAAACCACGATCTGCCGTCCCGCATCAACCAGTGCGTTGAAGGTATGGAAGAATTCTTCCTGCGTATTATCCTTGCCGATCAGGAACTGCAGGTCATCGATCATCAGCACATCGACAGAGCGCAGCTGCTCCTTGAATTCCATGGTGGACTGGGACCGGATGGCCGCGATGAAGCGGTACATGAACTTTTCCGCCGACATGTAGGCGACGGATACCTTCCCCTCACGCAGCAGCTCAGCCCCGATGGCATGCATGAGGTGCGTCTTGCCCAGCCCGACCCCACCATACAGGAACAGCGGGTTGAAGCCGGGGCTGGAGGGCCGCTCCGCAACCCGGCGGGCGCAGGCATAGGCAAATTCGTTGGGCTTGCCCACCACAAAGGTATCGAAGGTGAAGCGCGGGTCCAGCGGGGCGGCAAGGTCGCTGCGGACTTCGGCGTGCCGGGGCTCTTCCTGTGCCGGGGCGGGAGCTGCCGCCACACGGGGGGCCGCATCTTCGCTGTTGGCCGGTGCTGCGGCTGCCGCGCCATCCGCCTGGACTGGCGCGGACGCGCTTCCCGGACGGGCGACCTGCAGTTCGACACGGCGGATGGCGGGCACTTCGGCATTCCACAGCGTACCAAGACGGTCGCCGTATTGCCCACGCACCCAGTCCCGCAGGAATCGGGTGGGCAGGTAGAGGGTAATCTCGTCCTCCTCCACCGGGCCGACCGTGATCTGGCGCAGCCACGTGCGGTATTCGACTTCCCCGACCTCGGCCTTCAGCCGTTCGCAGATGCGCGACCAGTGGATGGCAAGCACACTTTTCTGCGCATTGGCTTCCGCAACTGCGTCATAGCCTTCCAGTCCGCCTGTCATATCCGCTCCCGGCTACATGGGACATGGAACACGCGCCCCCGCGCATGCACCCGCACCCCCGCTCCATCCATCAACTGTTCCACAACGCCACTGCGCCCGCACACAGCAGGCGGCACGCCAGCCGCGCACCTGACACGACCCACAACCCGGACCATCAAGGCCCAAGGCAACAGATGACGTTGGAATTATCCACATAAGGTAGAGCAGAGAATCGGACGAAGCAACGAGAATCTGCCCCCACCCCGCCAAAACCCGATCACACCTGTGGAAATGGCAAACAAAAAAGGCCGCTATCACCACTAATGGTGATACACGACCTTCTTCATTACTTACCGCATTCTTTCAGATAAAAGAATACAGAAGGTTTTTACGCCGCAGCAAGGGACTTGATACGGGCGGACAGGCGCGAAATACGACGGGCAACCGTGTTGGCGTGAAGAACGCCCTTGCCAACCGCACGCTGCAGTTCAGGCTGCGCCTCACGCAGCGCAACAGCGGCATCGTCCTTCTTGCCGGTCGCGATCGCGACCTCGACCTTCTTTACGAAGGTGCGCACGCGGGACAGGCGGGCCGTGTTACGGGCGTTGCGGCGTTCGTTCTGGCGGATGCGCTTGCGCGCGGATGCTGTATTGGCCATTGCTCTCAGTTCATCTGCATAAATCAGGTTACGGCGGTCCGCCACCCGATCGTTGCGGACATCCCATATCAGGCTGGCGATCTAGTCCACCCTGACCCCATTCGTCAAGACAAGTCTTTGCCTAAATCATTTTCCACCCTCTGCTGTCGGGGGCAGAAAAAGCTGGAACGCCCGGACTGGGTGATCCGCATCACCCCATCGCATGCCGGTGGACCGGGGCAGTCGGGGCAGCCTTCCCCTTCCCGCCCATACACACGCCAGGCATGCTGAAAATAGCCCAGCTCCCCATCCGGTTGCACGTAATCACGCAGGCTTGAGCCTCCGGCCGCGATTGCTTCCTCCAGAACCGCACGGATTTCGTTGGCAAGCTTCTCGTACTGTTCGGCATTTATGTCCCCTGCCGTCTGCGCGGGGTGGATGCGCGCGCGGAACAGGGCTTCGGATACATATATGTTGCCAAGTCCCGCCACGACGCGCTGGTCCAGCAGCAGGGCCTTGATGCTGGTGCGCCGCCGCCCGGCGCGCGCGGCCAGCCATGCACCGTCAAACCGGTTGCCCAGTGGCTCCGGCCCCATGCCCGCCAGCAGGCGGTGGGTTTCCACCCCCGTCGCGGGCACCAGATCGACCATGCCGAAACGCCGGGGGTCCACCAGCCCACAACGCGCACCCTGCGCCGTCTCGATCACCAGATGTTCGTGCCGCGCGGGCGGCAGGCCCCGTTCCGCTCCCGCGGGAGACGACAGCAGCACCCGGCCGGACATGCCCAGATGCAGCACCACGACCATGCCGCCCGACAGCGTGATGAGGATATATTTCCCCCGGCGGGAGAATCCATCAATCCGCCGTCCCTGCAACGCCGTGGCCAGATCGGGTGGAAACGGCCACCGCAGGCCGGTATGGTGCGTGCTGGCGCGGGAAATAGTGTGACCTTCAAGATGCACTCGCATCCCGCGCATCACAGTTTCGACTTCAGGTAGTTCCGGCATGGCCTCATCTGGGGTTATACCTGTGCATCATGACCGACATTAGCCAGCCATACCATCCCTCCCCTTCCGCAGGCCGTCCCGATGACCGCCAGGCGGATACCACCGATTTCGGCTTCCGCGACGTGCCGTTGCGCGAGAAGAAATCCCTGGTCCGGAACGTCTTTGACAGCGTGGCCTCCAAATACGACATCATGAATGACGTGATGTCGCTGGGCATTCACCGCGCATGGAAAAAGATTTTCGTCACCGAGCTTGCCCCCCACCCCGACCTGTCGCTGCTCGACCTTGCGGGCGGAACGGGGGATATTTCCTTCGGATGGCTGCGCGGTGGCGGTGGCCCCGCCATCCTGTCCGACATCAATGTCAGCATGCTGACGGTGGGGCGCAATCGTGCGCTGGAACGCGGGCTTGTCTCCGGCCTCAACTTCATCGCTGTCGATGCCGAAGCCATCCCGCTGGCCGACAATTCGGTTGATCGCGTCTCCATCGCGTTCGGCCTGCGCAACTGCACGGACAAGCTGCAGGTGCTGCGGGAGGCACGGCGCATCCTGCGTCCGGGCGGACGGTTCCTGTGCCTTGAGTTCTCCCGCGTGCAGGTTGCGGCCTTCGCCCCGATCTACGATGCATGGTCCTTTCACGTGTTGCCCCGCATGGGGGCCGCGATCGCGGGGGATCGCGAAAGCTACCAGTACCTGGCTGAAAGCATCCGCATGTTCCCCGACCAGGAAACGCTGGCGGACATGATGCGCGAAGCAGGACTGGAACGCGTATCCTACCAGAACCTGTCCGGCGGGATCGCAGCCATCCATTCCGGCTGGAAAATCTGATGGGGGATGGGGCGACCCGTTCTGTCCTGCTTGTCGTGGGCGGTGGCATTGCCGCCTACAAGGCGCTGGAGCTGATTCGCAGGCTACGCGAACATGGCCTGCGCGTGCGCACGGTGCTGACGGATTCAGGGGCACGATTCGTTACCCCCATGTCCATTCAGGCGCTGAGTGGCGAACGCGTTTTCGGCGACCTGTTTTCCCTGACCGATGAAAGCGAGATGGGGCATATCGCCCTGTCCCGCAGCAGCGACCTGATCGTGGTCTGCCCCGCCACCGCCGACCTGCTGGCCCGCATGGCGGCCGGACTGGCCAATGACCTGGCCACGACCGTGCTACTGGCGACCGATACGCCGGTACTGGTTGCCCCCGCCATGAACGTGCGCATGTGGACCCATGCTGCCACACAGGCCAATGTCGCGACATTACATGCACGTGGCGTGGCCTTCGTGGGGCCGGACTCCGGCCTCATGGCGTGCAACGAATCCGGCCCCGGACGTCTGGCGGAACCGGATGATATCCTGTCTGCCATACTGCGCCTCCTGCACCCAGACAGGCCACTGGCTGACCGCAGGGCACTGGTGACCGCGGGCCCCACGCACGAACCGATCGACCCCGTGCGCTATATCGCCAACCGCTCCTCCGGGACGCAGGGGTATGCCATTGCCGCAGCCCTTGCGGCAGCAGGGGCGGATGTTACGCTGGTCAGCGGTCCCACCACCCTGCCCGACCCTGCCGGCGTGAGGACCGTGCGGGTGGAGACGGCACGTGACATGCTGGAGGCCTGCCTTACGGCCCTGCCCTGTGATATTGCGATCTGCACCGCGGCCGTGGCCGACTGGCATGTCGCCCCCGCGCCCCAGAAGATCAAGAAAACCGCAGGCGCCCCCCCTCCCACGCTGCAACTGGTGCCCAATCCCGACATTCTGGCAACCCTCAGCCAGCCATCCCCAACGCGACCGGGACTTGTCATCGGCTTCGCGGCGGAAACCGAACACGTCGTGGCACATGCCACCGCCAAGCGCCTGCGCAAGGGCTGTGACTGGATCGTGGCCAATGATGTCAGTCCCGGCACCGGCATCATGGGCGGCACGGAAAACGAGGTCTGCCTGATCGATGCCGCGGGCTGCGAACACTGGCCCCGGCTGGACAAGACGCAGGTCGCCCGGAAGCTGGTTGCGCGGATCGCCACATTCCTGCAAACGCCACCCCCAACCCTGAATAACCGGACCCCGCCATGACTTCCTCCCCCCTGCCCATCCAAGTCCGCCGCCTGGCCCACGCCCATGGCCTGCCGCTACCGGCCTACGCCACAGACGGGGCGGCCGGGATGGACCTGCTGGCAGCCGTGACCGAACCGATGACCATCGCGGCCGGTGGCCGCGCGCTGGTTCCCACCGGGCTGTGTGTGGCGCTACCCCGGGGATACGAGATGCAGATCCGCCCACGCTCCGGCCTTGCGCTGAAACATGGCATTACCCTGCCCAATGCGCCCGGCACGATTGATGAGGATTACCGGGGTGAAATCGGCATCATCGTCATGAACACAGGCAGCGACCCCTTTGTGGTCGAACGTGGCATGCGCATTGCACAGGCCGTGCTGGCCCCGATCGTGCGCGGGGCATGGGTTGAATATTCAGAACTGGAGGACACGGATCGCGGCGCGGGTGGCTTTGGCAGTACGGGCACCGCAGGGTGACAGACAGCAGCCTGCCGGGGAACCTGCGGGTTCGCCCCAACATCGCGGACCTGCTTGGCCTGCTGGCGATCATGGCGGGGGCCGTCATCATCGCCACCGCCGGGCGTCACATGCTTGTGCCCATTCCCGCAAGCGAGGCGGGGACCATCCACCTCAATCCCGCATGGCTGCCCGCCTATGCCGTGCGGACCACGCTGCGCATGTTTGCCGCCCTTGCCGCGTCCCTGCTGTTTACCTTCACCTATGCCGTGTGGGCCGCGAAAAGCAGGCGTGCGGGACAGGTGCTGATCCCGCTTCTGGATATCCTGCAGTCGGTGCCGATCCTCGGGTTCCTGACATTTACGGTGGTTTTTTTCCTTGGCCTGTTCCCCGGCCGGATGATGGGCGCGGAACTGGCCGCGATCTTCACCATTTTCACCAGTCAGGCATGGAACATGGCCTTTGCCATGTATCAGGCACTGCGCACCGTGCCGCCGGATCTGGAGGAAGCCGCCCTGTGCTTCGGCCTGACGCCGTGGCAGCGTTTCTGGCGGCTGGAAGTGCCATTCGCCATTCCGTCGCTGGTCTGGAACACCATGATTTCCATGTCCGGCGGGTGGTTCATGGTCGTCTATTCCGAGACCATCACGGTCGGAAACACCGACATCGCGCTGCCGGGAATCGGGTCATACGTGGGTGTCGCGATCGAACAGCGCAACATCTGGGCAATCTTCTACGCCATTGCCGCCATGCTGGCGGTCATCCTGGCCTATGACCAGTTGCTGTTCCGCCCGCTGGTCGCATGGTCGGCACGTTTCCAGACCGATGAAGGCACGACCCTTGCCGCCCCCGACCCGTGGGTGCTGACGCTGCTGCGGCGCACGCACCTGCTGCGTCAGGGTTGCCTGCGGATGGGGGACATGATGACACGCATCGGCTGGCTGCCGCTGGGATCGCGGCCATCCGCCCCCCGGCAGCCACTCGTTCCCTCCCGCCTGCTGGATATTGCATGGATCGCGGCCCTGGCCGTCTGTGCCGTGACCATAGGGTGGAAGACATGGACCTATGGCAGCACCCATTACACGATGGCGCAGGTGCTGCATGTCATCATGCTGGGTGGCATCACGCTGGCGCGGGTGATGGTGACGGTTCTTGTCGCGTCGGTCATATGGGTGCCGGTCGGGATATGGCTGGGCCTGTCGCCACGCCGTGCGCGACGGGCGCAGATGGCCGCACAGTTCATGGCCGCCTTCCCCGCCAACCTGTTCTTCCCGCTGGTGGTGGTGGGAATCGTGCGCTGGCACCTGAACAGCAATATCTGGCTGACCCCCCTCATGCTGCTGGGCACGCAGTGGTATATCCTGTTCAATATCGTGGCGGGGGCATCGTCCTATCCCGGCGACCTGCTGGAGGCGGCCAAAAACTTCCATGTCCGGGGCTGGCTGTGGTGGTGGCGCGTGATGCTGCCGGGCATTACCCCCTATTTCATTACAGGGGCGCTGACTGCCTCGGGCGGGGCGTGGAACGCAGCCATCGCGACCGAGGTCGCAAGCTGGGGTGACACGACCCTGAGCGCGAACGGGCTGGGGGCGTATATTGCCCATGCCACCGTGGCGGGGGCGACCGACCAGGTGGGGCTGGGCATGGCCATCATGGCGGCGTTCGTGCTGATGCTCAATCGCGCCCTGTGGCGCCCGTTATCCAATTATGCCGCACGGCATTATACCTTTGACTGAGAGTTCATGATGCAGCAGCCCGACACCGCACCCCACCCCAAAACCGGGGCGGAGCTTGTCCGGATCATCAACTGCCGGCAGGCCTATCACAAGGAAAGCGCTACGGACCTGGTGGTGCTGGATGGCGTGAACCTGTCCATCCGCAGTGGGGAAATCGTTGGCCTGCTGGGCCGGTCCGGATCGGGCAAGTCCACGCTGCTGCGCATCATCGCGGGCCTTCTGACGCCAACAGCGGGCGAGGTCATCTGGAAGGGAAAGAAACTGGAGGGACCGGCTGCCGGCATTTCCATGGTGTTCCAGTCATTCGCGCTGTTCCCATGGCTGACGGTGCAGAAAAACGTGGAACTGGGTCTGGAAGCGCAGGGCGTGCCTGTGGCCGAACGCCAGAAACTGGCGGAAGATGCGATCGGGCTGATCGGGCTGGGGGGATATGAAAACGCCTACCCCAAAGAACTGTCGGGGGGCATGCGGCAGCGCGTGGGGCTGGCACGCGCGCTGGTGGTCCGGCCTGACCTGCTGCTGATGGATGAACCATTTTCCGCGCTGGATGTGCTGACGGCGGAAAACCTGCGCACCGATCTGGTGGAACTATGGGCAGAAAAGAAACTGCCGATCCAGTCCATCCTGCTGGTCACGCATAATATCGAGGAAGCGGTGCTGATGTGCGACCGCATTCTGATCTTTTCCTCCAACCCCGGCCGGGTGGCGTACGAACTGCAGGTTCCCTTCGAACATCCCCGCAATCGCGAGGATGCGGCCTTCCGGCAGTTCGTGGACCGGATATACGCCCTCATGACCCGGCGCGCACCCGTGGTGTCGGAAGCGGACATGACCGACCCGGACATGGACCATGTGCAGATCACGACGGATGCCGTGGCCCTGCCCCCGCTGCCGATCAATACCATTGTGGGCATGATGGAAACACTGGCGGCCGACCCGCTGCATGGCCGCGCCGACCTGCCCCTGCTGGCCAGCCGGTTGCAACTGGAACTGGATGACCTGTTCCCGTTGGGCGAATCCCTTCAACTGCTGGGCTTTGCCGAACTGGAGGACGGCGATATCCTGCTCACGCCCGAGGGGATGCGCTTTGTCCAGAGCGAACATGACATCCGCAAGAACATCCTGTGGCACAGCATGCTGCACAACATTCCCCTGGTGCGCACCATCCGCGCCGTGCTGGATGAACGTCCGAACCATCGCGCCAGCGCCGAGCGATTCCGTGACGAACTGGAAGACAGCATGTCCCCCGAATATGCGCGCCAGACATTACAGACGCTGATCGGCTGGGCACGCTATGCTGAACTGTTTGATTTTGATGAAGAAGCTGACCAGCTTTTCCTTGACGACGAAGCCGGATAACCGGGCCTAGCCCGCCGTATCCACCAGCCGGTCGCGAAACAGCCGCCGCATCTTGGCAATCTTTGGCGGGATCACGGCGCTGCAATAGGCATTGCCGGGATTACGGGCGAAGTAATCCCGGTGATAATCCTCCGCTGGCCAGAAATGCGTCAGTGGCGCAATTTCGGTCACCAGCGGGTCCGGCCATACCTTTTCTTCCGCGATTTCATTGCGAATGGCATAGGCCGTCATTTCCTGCTCGGATCCCTGCCAGAATATGGCGGAGCGATACTGCGTCCCCACGTCATTACCCTGCCGGTTGAGCGTGGTGGGGTCATGCATGACAAAGAAGATCCGCAGCAGGTCGGCGCATGACAGTTCCGCAGGGTCGAATGTCACCCGCACGACTTCCGCATGGCCGGTGCGGCCAGAACAGACCTGTTCATAGGTAGGATTGGCGGTATGGCCCCCGGCATAACCGGGTTCCAGCCCCTCCACGCCGCGCAGTTCCTTCAGCGGCGCTTCAAGACACCAGAAGCAGCCCCCACCCAGCACCAGTGTTTCCAATGCGTGTCCGGTCATGCGTGCTGCTCCCCCTATTTGACAGGTCCGTCAGGAAATGCGCGCCAGCGCGGCCTGCAGACGCTGGCGTTCAGCCTGGAACGTCTCAAGCCGTTCACGGTTTTCAGCAACCACCTCAGGCTTGGCGCGGGCCACGAAATCGGCATTGCCCAGCTTGCGCTCGACCTTGGTGATCTCGCCATCAACCTTGGTGCATTCCTTTTCCAGACGCTGGCGTTCAACGGCAAGGTCAATGATCCCGGCAAGCGGAATGACCAGTGTTGCTTCATCCACCACCAGCTGCGCCGCACCCTGGGGCATTTCGCCTTCCAGTGGCAGCACTTCGGACACGCGCGCCATGCGTCCGATTGCTTCCGACCATTTGGCGGCACGCGCCACGGTCACGGGCGAGGCATCACGCAGCAGGACGGGGGCAAGGCGTGACGGCGGCACGTTCATTTCCGAACGCACGGTCCGGATCGCGCTGATGAAGCGGATCAGCCACTCCATTTCCTCACGGGCTTCCTTTGCCCCATCCAGATGTTCGGGCTGGGGCCATGGCGCGGTAATCAGCGATCCCTCCGCCCCGAAGCCGAAATGCCGCCACAGGCTGTCGGTCACGAACGGGGTGACGGGCTGCAGCAGCCGCATGATGGTGCCCAGCACATGGGCGGCCACGGCGCGGGTCTCGACCGCTTCGGCCGTATCGCCTGCGGCAAAGACCGGCTTGGCCAGTTCAAGGAACCAGTCGCAGAAGAAATTCCAGACGAACCGGTAGCAGGCTGCAGCATATTCATCGAAGCGGAAGGCTTCCAGCGCCTTCGTAGCATCTTCCACCGCCTGCGCCAGTTCCGCCAGTATCCAGCGGCCCAGCGGTGACTGCACGCTGGCGGGGCTGAACCCTTCGACCGGGGCCACGCCGTTCATTTCGCAAAAACGTGCGGCGTTCCAGATCTTGGTGATGAAGGAACGGTATTCCTCCACCTTCCTGCGTCCCAGCTTCACATCACGACCCAACCCGGTCAGCGAGCAGATGCAGAACCGCATGGCGTCCGCGCCGTAGCTGTCGATCATTTCCAGCGGGTCGATGCCGTTGCCCTTGGACTTGGACATTTTCTGCCCGCGTTCATCACGCACCAGACCATGGATGAACACCGTGCGGAACGGCACATCCTTCATGAAATGCAGGCCCATCATCATCATCCGCGCGACCCAGAAGAAGATGATGTCAAAACCCGTAACCAGCACGTCGGTCGGGTAATAGCGGGCCAGTTCCGGCGTCTGCTGCGGCCAGCCAAGGGTGGAAAATGGCCACAGCGCGGAGGAGAACCACGTATCCAGCACGTCTTCATCGCGCGTCAGCGCGGTGTCCTGCCCGTAATGGGCACGGGCCTGTTCTACTGCATCGGCTTCGTCATGGGCAACGAATACGTGCCCGTCCGGGCCATACCATGCCGGGATGCGGTGTCCCCACCACAACTGGCGACTGATGCACCACGGCTGGATGTCGCGCATCCAGGCGTAGAAAGTGTTCTCCCACTGCCGGGGCACGAATTCGATCCTGCCGCTTTCAACCGCATCGATTGCGGGGCCGGCAAGGGTCTTGGCGTCGCAGTACCACTGCGTGGTCAGGCGGGGTTCGACCACCGCACCACTGCGTTCGGCATGGGGCACCTGATTGGTATGCGGCTCGATCTTTTCCAGCCATTCAAGGCGTTCAAGTTCGGCCACCATCGCCTTGCGCGCTTCATCGCGCGGCATGCCTTCCAGCGTGCGCACAAAGGCGGGATCGGCCAGACCATCCTCGGCACGCAGTTCACCCTCGATTTCGGTCAGGGTGATACGGGCTTCCTCGTCCAGCACGCTGGGCATATCCAGCTTGTGACGGCGCCCGACCTCGAAATCGTTGAAGTCATGGGCGGGCGTGATCTTGACCGCGCCGCTGCCCTTGGTCGGGTCCGAATGTTCATCCGCCACAATGGGAATACGGCGGCCCGTCAGCGGCAGGATGACATTCCTGCCCACCAGATCGGCAAAACGTTCATCTTCCGGATGAACGGCCACGGCCATATCGCCCAGCATGGTCTCGGGACGGGTGGTGGCAACCGTGATGGTGCGGCCCGGCTGCCCTTCGACGGGGTAGCGGATATACCACAGGTTGCCGCGCGTTTCCCGGTTATCGACTTCCAGATCCGAAATGGCGGAACGGAAGGCCGGATCCCAGTTGACCAGACGGCGGTCGCGGTAGATCAGCCCCTCGCGGTAGAGGGTGACGAACACCTCTTTCACCGCATCCGACAGGCCATCATCCATGGTGAAGCGTTCACGCGGCCAGTCCAGGGAACCGCCCAGGCGACGCAGCTGCTTTGTAATGCCGCCGCCGGATTCGGCCTTCCATTCCCACACGCGTTCGACAAAGGCGTCACGGCCCATTTCCTGTCGTGACGTGCCGTCCTTCTGCAACATCCGCTCGACCACCAGCTGCGTTGCAATGCCGGCGTGGTCGGTGCCCGGCTGCCACAGGGTGTCACGCCCCTGCATACGCCGCCAGCGGATCAGCGTGTCCTGCAGGGTCATGGTCAGGGCATGGCCAATATGCAGCGTGCCCGTGACGTTGGGCGGCGGTATCATGATGGTATAAGGCTTGGCCGAACTGTCTGGCCGGGCGCTGAACGCACCACTGGCCTCCCACAGGGCATAGAGGGAAGTTTCTGTCCCGTCGGGGGAGAACGACTTGTCAAGCATCACGAAAAACCAGATCCACCATAATCAGACGCAGGGCAGGACAACGCGCCCGGCCATGCGCAGATATACCCCAAACCGGCGCGAAGGGAACGGCGCGCATGCAATCTTTATCTGCCCTGCCGCAACGTAGCCTTGCCACATACCCCGGATCACGTGGGCGCGGCGCCATCTGGTGCCGCCGGTCCATGCCTGTTCCCTCAGCGTCCCGGCTGACTGGTGGCGTAATCGCTGATCCCCCACAACCGGTCATGCACGGCATGGTAATAGGCCCGTTCATCATACAGCGGGACATCAAGGCTGAGGTCACGCGCGGTCAGCCGTCCGATGGCCGCCGTGACCTGATAGGATGACTGCACAAGATTGCCCGCGCTGCGCACCAGCGCGATCTGGGCCTGAAGCAGGGTTTCCTGCTGCTGCAGCACCGCCAGCGTGGTGGTGGTCCCCACAATGACCTGACGCTGCATGCCATGCAGGGCGGTGGCATCCGCCGCAACGGCTTCGCGGTTGCTGTCGATCGCTTCCCGGTTGGCCTGCATGCGCTGCCAGCTTGCCGCCGCCAGCTGGATTGCCGCCCGGCGGCGGACATCCACCGTGTGACCGGCCTCGGCCGCCTGCTGGCGCGCCATGCGCACGGCGGCATATTCGCCCCCGCCCTGATAAAGCGGCATGGAGGCGTTGACGAGCGCGTATTTGTTATTGTTCAGCGAACGGCCTTCGTCCTGATTGATGCCGTGCATATAGGCGGCCTCGGCGCTGACGGTAGGCATCAGGGCAGCAAAGGCCACGCCGACGGCGTCCTTTTTCGCGGCCTCATCAAACAGTGCGCCAATGACTTCGGGATTGTTCTGCACCGCCTGCGTCATGGCGTCCTGTTCGGTCTGCAGGGGCAGGACCAGCGGCTGGGGCGGGGACAGGTCATCAGGCGCGTCGCAACCCACCACCTGTCGGTAGGTCGCGCGGTCCGCCTGCAACGTCCCTTCGGCCAGTTGCCGGACCGCGCGCGCATTGGCCAGCGCACCCTGTGCCTGCGCCACGTCGGTATGGGTGATTTCACCCCCATGCGCCCGCAGGCTGGTGGCGCGCAGCTGGGCGGCATAAACCTGTTCGTTATTGATGTCGATGCTCAGTATCTGCTCATCTTCCACCACGGTGACATAGGCGCTGACCACATCGGAAAAGACCTGCTGTTCCGCTTCGATCAGGCGCGCGCGTTCCGCCATGACGGCATGCCGTGCCTTGTGCGTGTTCGCCGTTGTCTTGCCGCCGGTATAGATGGGCTGGGAAATGCTGACCCCGCCGGAATAGCCGGGACTGTCATACTTGCGGGCGTATCCCCCCGATTCCCCTGCAACCGGGGCCATACGGAGCAGCCCGGAATAGTACGACATGCTGGCGTTGCCGGTAATGGTGGGCCGCCACCCGCCCAGCGCCTGCGGCACCTGTTCGTCCGTTGCCCGCAGGGCGGCGCGTTCCTGCCGCAGCACCGGGTTGGTCAGATAGGCCATGGCCAGTGCGGCCTTAAGGGTATGGGGGACCTCCTGATCCTCCACCCGCGGCACCGGCGCGCGCGCCAGCGCCGTGCCACAGCACAGGATTGCCGCACTTCCCGCCCCGATTGCCCGGTATCCCCGCATGATCGTCCCCGTCCGCCTGATATGCCATGCGGGAACGTGCCGCCCCGCATGGCATGTTTACGGACAGGATATTGCGCAGGCGTTAACCGTCAGCCGATCATGCCCCGGTCAGAAAACAAAAGCAGGGGCCGGTTCCAGTTCCGGCAGCAACGGGACTGCGGCATCAAACAGTGGCTGCGTGGCGCAGCCCTGCGCCGTGCGGACAACGCGACTGACGGATGTCACCCCCGATCCAGCGCAGACCGGCGCGATCACACGGCCGCCCTGCGCCAGTTGCTCCAGCACTGCCGGGGGCACCTCGCGCACCGCCCCGTCAATCATGATCAGATCGTACGGTCCGTCATCCGGCGCGCCCCTGACCAGCGCACCGTCACGCCAATGCACGTCAGATGCCCACGTGAAACACAGGGCCCGGCCGATATCCGCCAGCCGCCGCTCCGATTCGAGGGCCACGATCTCCAGCGACTCCCCCATAGTGGACAGCAGCGCCGCGAGGTATCCGGTCCCGGCCCCCACCACCAGCACCCGTTCCCCGCGGACGGCTTCAGCGACCTGCAGCATGCGCCCCGTGACACGCGGTTCGGTCAGGTAGCGCCCTTCCCCCAGCGGCAGGTTCTGGTCGGAATAGGCAAAGGCACGCAGGGCATCCGGCACAGCCTGTTCACGCGGGAGCGCGCGCATGGCCGCGATAACATGGGGATTGCTGACCTGTGCCGGACGGATCTGGGCATCAACCATGCGCTGCCGTGCCGCGACAAAATCAAGAGGCACATAATCGGGGTCTGTCTTGTCCATAACGTTTCCTTGAAACACGGTGCCCTGAAGGGAAGGCGTTCGGCCGCCCGGCCGGACGGGCAATATTTTTTCCGGCTTTTTTTCTATTTATGCGCCGCTTTTACACCGAAACAACGCCCCACCTGCACACAACGGCTTGACCTGAGCCAGATTTCAGCAGATATAGCGCCAGAGCCGCTGAGGTCTGGTGGCAGAATGGTGATGCAGCGGACTGCAAATCCGCGAACGTGGGTTCGATTCCCGCCCAGACCTCCAGTCCCCCCTCAGGGGGAGACATGTGTTGACACAAATCCTGGAAATCTGCCGTTTTACCCCTCTGGCTGTGACATCCGATGACAGTGAGGGACGCCGGATGACAGTCATGATGGGGGTATCGGCCGAAGGGCGGGGGTATCGATTCTGACTGACGCAGCTGTCAAACGTACCTGTCCCTGATAAAACTGCCGACCCCGTCAGCCACTGCATGTTCACAAGCCAGACGGATCTGCAGCTTAGACAGGACGCCATCGGCCTCGATCATACACGAAAACAGTATCAGACCGAACAAGCCTGCCTCGGAACCATCCATGGAGGGCTGAAGTGGGCGGCCGGGCGTACGGCCGATCTGCCCGCAACGGGACAGCATTCCGGTGGCGTGTGGTAGCGCGCCGCAAATGCCTGACGATATGGATCTACAAAATCAAGAGATACTGCGCCCCCGACCAACACTCCTGTATGGAATGGCAGGCGGATATGACATCTACTGACCTCCCACTATTATTAATAGCTCCTTCGTCCGGAACAGGAATTTTCCAGCAACTGATGATGTATCCAGTCCACATCCGGTTTTATTGTCCCGTTTCTCCTCTTCCCCGTGTCCATCATGAGGCGTTCAGGAACCACGAAGTACCATGACCAGTCCCGCAGGAGCCAATCGCCCTACAGGACCGTCCCATATCGTTATTTAGTAGAAACGGACTTCATGAGGTCAATAATATTGCTGGCCAGAGCCTCCGCAGCGAGTGGCAGGGCAGTATCTTCACGGGCATACAGACCAAGATGGCTGGTAATGGGTTTCCGGTTTGCAAATAAGGGAATATGCACCAGGCGGCCTGCGCTCAGGTCCTGTTCACTTCCCACACGCGTCATTATCGCCATGCCCAGGCCACGAATGACCAGCTGTTTCATCAGTTCGACGGAGCCCGCTTCCACCTGCCCCCTGTCCGCAATTGATGCGTCATATAATAAGTTACGGACCTGAACCCGGTTGGCAAAGTTCCGCTTGGGCAGGATAAGGGGGATATCACGTAAATCACTTATGGACAGGCTCTTTTTCCTGGCCATGGGAGAATCTGGCCTGACCAGCCCCCCCAGGGGAAAGCTGACATTGGCCAGCCGCTTCAGCCTGGACGTTGGCGGCACTTCAAAGGCCAGCCCAAGATGCGCGTCCCCGTTTATGACCGCACGGGGAACATTTTCGGTTTCACTGATACTGATCCCTACGGTCAGTCGTGGAAAACGTTTGTTCATGGAAACGATACTGGCCGGGACAATATGATGGCATATGCCTTCAAGCGTCACCACTTCCACATGGCCTGAGTGCAGCCCCTTGAGCGCATCGAAGGCAGCGTAGACACGTTCGGAATCCCGCAGGACTGAAATGACATGCTGGGACAGTATTTCTCCTTCCGGTGTCAGGCGCAATCCGGATGACAGGCGAACAAACAGAGGGGCATTGATCTGGGCCTCAAGCGCAAGAATCTGCCTGTTTACTGCAGATGACGCAATATTGAGCCTGCGCGCCGCCTCACGGATGGACCCTGCCGTTCTTACCGTATCAAAGTAATAAAGCGAGGATGCATGAATCCGAAGCCGGTTTTCTGCCATCGTTTTCTTCCTGATCAGACGATCATCAGGGGCTGTAATCTTATCCTGGCCATGGCCACCCCGGTCGGTATCGCCTGTTTTTACAAGCACGCCATGATACGCGCCATATAAGGAATGTCTACAGCCTTATCCGGCTTTCATGCGCCGAAAAGTGGGAAATCTGCGTGTTCAATACCTCTGCGCGCGATGCCCATTCGGCAGCAGGCTGCGCAAATTTCTCTTCTTGCAAGACCTTCCCCGCAATGATTACGATAACGGAATATAGAAACTACCCCACCAGTTTCAAGAAAACATCGACAGGACACGTAAGTGGATACGCAGGAAGAGATGCTCTTTCTGCGTTGTGATTTCTTACACTCTATTACTTCTTTTTTTGAAAGAGATAACCCGTGTCGTTTTTTCTCTCAAATTCGATGCCGGTTGCGGCTGGCGACCAGTTGCCGCCCTCCCCGGCCCGAAATGGAATGGCGCATGACACTGTTGGCACCGTGGTGTCGAACCACCACGTCAATGCACTTTACAAGCACATCGTCATTACCTGCCCGCAGACCAGAATATGGGGTGAACCCGGACAGTTTTATATGCTGACATGCCCCCCGGCCCGGAAGACAGGCCGTTCTTCCGTCGGCCCATGAGCCTGTACGCGAACGGGAGAGGGCCGGACACCGTAGAATTTCTGTACAAAATCACCGGGACGGGCACCAGGGCGCTTGCAACCCTGAAAGAGGGGGAGAGCATCCGTCTGCTTGGGCCACTCGGGCACGGGTTTACACTTCAACCTGACTGGAAACACCTTGTGGTTGTTGGCCGTGGTGTGGGGCTGGCCACACTGGCCCCTCTGGTAAAAGCCGCCCGGGCAAACAATCTGGGGGTTACGGCAATACTGTCCTCGCGCGAACGTCACATGAGCATGTCGCAACACCATTTTGTTGATGTCGGCGCAAGGCTGGTTGAAGTAAACGACGATGACGGCAGTAGCGCGCCTGACAATGTCATGGAGTGCATCCGCGCACAGATACAGGCCGGGCAATGTGATGCCCTGTTTACTTGTGGCTCGAAACGTTTGCTGGGGATCATCCAGCATCTTGCCAGGGAATACAGTCTGCCCGGCCAGGTCGCGCTGGAGCAGCAGATGGCCTGCGGGCTGGGCATGTGCTTCTCTTGCGTACGGGTCATGTGCGAGGGGCAGAAGACGATCCACCGGCGCGTGTGCTGGGATGGCCCGGTCTTTGATGCACTTGAGGTCCAGTCATGATGGACATGCGTGTCAATCTGGGTGGCATTGAACTGCCCAATCCCGTCATGCCCGCTTCCGGGACGTTTGGGGAAGGCATGGCATCCGTAATAGATATGGGCCGTCTGGGTGCTTTTGTCACCAAGACAATTACGGAAAAAGAACGTTTAGGCAACCCGTTACCCCGCGTTGCCGAATTCCCGGGCGGCATGCTTAACTCGATCGGTATCCCTTCAAGGGGGGTAGAGCATTTCCTGCACCATCACCTGCCCTTTTACCAACAGTGGGATGTTCCGCTTGTTGTCTCGATATCAGCCAGTTCAGTAGAAAATTTCGGAAGACTGGCTGAGCAGGTAACCCGCTCCGGCGTTGCCGCCATTGAGGCCAACATATCATGCCCCAATCTGGAACAGGACGGAAAAGCATTTGGCATGTACCCTGACACCACAATGCAGGTGGTGAAGGAAATACGGTCCAGAAGCCATTTGCCCTTATGGGTCAAACTGACGCCAAACGCGTCCGATCTCACCACCATTGCATGCGCGGCGGAAGAAGGCGGGGCAGGCGCCCTTGTTGTTGCCAACACCATTCTGGCCATGTCCATCAATATCCACACTTTCCGACCGTCCCTTGGAAGTACCATGGGGGGACTGTCAGGACCGATGGTCAAGCCAATCATTCTTCGGCAGGTTTATCAATGCGCACAATGTGTGAATATTCCAATTATTGCATGTGGCGGCATAACAGAAACAGCTGATGCCATTGAATACATGCTGGCCGGAGCAAGTGCATTACAGGTCGGCACGGCCAATTTTTTAAATACATCTACAATGTCGGACATTATTTTTGGTCTGGATAAATTCTGCAAAAACCGAGGAATACAGCAGCTTTCCGATATAATAGGCGCCTGCAGGCAATATTGCGAGGCGCAGCCCGACTGACAGGAGGGATGCATGATCAATGAGAAATCGCGCATATCGTGTGTTAAAGACAACGATAGAAAATTTCTGACGATGGACATTGCCAAGCAGGCGAAATGTCTTTTCGAAGAACTGGCAGCACTTGATAAAAACAATATCGGCATCAACCGCCTCAGTTATGGCAAACGCGAGACGGCAGCGCTGGATATAATAGAACACAAGGCCCGCTGTTTCGGACTGCACACATACCGTGATTGCGCAGCAAATCTTGTGGTCGTGCTGGAGGGAACGGATCCCGCCCTGCCCGTTGTCTGTTGTGGATCGCATATGGATTCCGTACCGCAGGGCGGAAATTATGATGGTGCTGCAGGGATCATTGCGGGACTGCTTGCCATTGCGCACCTGAAAACGCGGGAATTCAGACCACGACGTTCCATTCACCTTCTTGTCCTGAGAGGTGAGGAAAGTGCGGCTTTTGGAATTCCTTATATAGGTTCATCTCTTCTGTTCGGACTGGCAACCGGAAATATGCTGGACCTTACCGACTCCGCCACAGGCAGACCACTGCGTGAATGCCTGTACAGGGTAGGTGCGGATGTGGATAATATAGAAAAAGGAACGGTAATTACCAATCCTGAAAATATAAAGATATGGCTTGAATTACACATCGAGCAGGGTCCTTACCTGGTTAACAGGAATGAACCGGCTGCCGTTGTAACAAGCATCAGAGGAAACCGCCGTTACAGAAATATCATGTGTATCGGCCAGGGTGGACATTCAGGAACAGTACCCAATAACCTGCGCCACGATCCGCTACTTGCGGTATCCGAACTTCTGGTCACGATGGAACGCAAATGCCTGGAAATGAATGATGCCGGGCATGATATTGTGCATACAACCGGATTGATGGGCACGAATGCCACCAACCAGTCGATTACGCGCATACCAGATACCGTAAGTTTTTCATTTGAAATGCGCAGTGACAATATTGATACACTTTCTGAATTTGATGATTTTTTCAAAACGACAGTAAAAAATATCTCCCTCAGGCGCGGTGTAGCTTTTTCACTGGGAACCTGCCAGGCCGTACCGCCTGTTACCCTTGATCCTGATGTCATTACGCTATTGTCCAACAGTTTTTCCAGAAATGGGCTCCAGTGCACCAGAATGCCCAGCGGGGCCGGACATGACACAGGTATATTTACGACTGTTGGCATTCCCAGCGGCATGATTTTTGTTCGGAACAGAAATGGCTCCCACACCCCTGATGAACACATGGAGATATCTGATTTTTTATTAGGTCAAAAAATATTGGCCGACACCATAAAATACGTTGCAAATTCGTAATGTACGCAATTAAATGCTTTGGTGAATAATTCTGCAATTCATATCCTGCTTACTTATATTTCCATTCACATGACGTAACTGAACATCATTACATTGATAATCCAGGAGGCTGAGATGTCCTTGCTGCCGCTGTCTGTTGACAGATATCGTATGCACTTTCGTTATCTTCTTGTCGGCACGTCCCTATCTGGCATGCTCACGCCAATTGCTGCATTCGCCGCAATGACGGGAGATACGACAGAAAAGACGGCGGTGCAGAAACCAGGCAACAACGCCTCCACCTCTGCCCCCGGGCCTGAGCTTATCAAGGTAACCCGCAAAATCGGCGTGGATGGTGTAACGCGGACTGCTGCAGGCGGCGGATTGATAATCGAAGAAAGTGCGCCCAAATCGGTCAGCACCGTGGGACGTGACTATATTGCCAAACAGCCCCCCAGTGCGACGGTTTTCCAGTTGATGAAAATGTCTCCCGGCGTGAATTTTTCTGCCAATGATCCATATGGGGTCAATGGTGGTGATGTAACAGTGCGCGGGCTTGATAGTAACCAGATCGGTTTCACACTGGAAGGTGCGCCACTTAATGATATTGCCAGTTACGCCATTTTCCCTCAGGAATATGTAGATTCAGAAAACCTGCGCCAGATACGGATTGCACAGGGCACTGCAGATCTGGGGGCGCCTCATATCGGGGCCTCGGGGGGCACCGTAAATATGTCCATGCTCGATCCTGCGGCAAAAGCTGGTGGACAGTTCAATTTCACCTACGGTTCTTTTGCGGCTGATCGTGAATTCCTGCGGCTGGATTCAGGGGATATTGCAAAATCAGGTGTCCGGGCCTTTATTTCCTACTCCCATTTTCATGATGATCATTTTCGTGGCCCGGGCACCGATAATCGCAATCATGTTGATTTCAAGATCATGAAAAATTTCGATAACGGCAGCAGGATGGCGCTATCGGTATCATATAACCAGACATTCAACGCTTTTTATTCCAACCCGACACTTTCACAGTGGCAGACCAGCGGGCTACATTCCAACTACGATCAGAATTATACCCAGAATGATACGTCTTACTATCAGTATCATACCAATCCCTACACCAATGTCGTTGCTGCGGCGCCCATGCATTTTGTGATCAACAAAAGTGCATCCGTGAATTTTACACCGTATTTCTGGTATGGTTACGGTGCTGGCGGTGGCGCGACAGTGCTGAACGAAAGTGGATATTATTCAGGCGATGTAAAATACAGCAGCGACCTGAACGGCAATGGCACGACAAATGACAAGGTCCTGCTTTACAGCCCCACCATTTCCCATACCTATCGTCCCGGCTATATCACCAGCCTGAATTATAATGTCGCGCATAACAAGATTACTGCCGGCTACTGGTTTGAATATTCCAATGAAGCGCAGTTTACACCTTTTTCCTATGTCGATGGCAACGGTTCCCCAGCCTCTACCATGGGGCAGCAGAACAATGTCTATACACCCAATGGTTCTGTATTGTACAATAGAAACCAGATAACCTATACGACGGTCAATGCACTGTTTCTGGGTGACAGCATAAGCCTGTTCCATGACAGATTTAATTTTGATATCGGCGTCAAGGAGACCATGGTCCGGCGAGATGGTACCAACCTCATCCCATCAACGACATATAAAACCATTATCAATGATGCCCAGGTCACACCGCAACTGGCGGCACGTTACAAGATAGACAGGCATAACCAGGTATTCCTGACAGCTTCGACAAATTTTCGTTCCCCTCCCAACGCTACCCTTTTCGCAAATTACTCATCTACAACAGGCAGTCTTGTGACCGCATCCAATGCAAAGCAGAAGGATGAGTATTCAATCGAGGAAGAACTTGGCTATCGATATCAGGGCAATATAGGTGACTTCTCGGTTGCGCTTTTCAATTATAATTTCGTCAATCGTCAGGTGACTTCGCAGGTTCTCATTGATGGTGCTTATGATACGGAATCCATTAACGCTGGTGGCCAGACCTCCCGTGGGATCGATATCGAAGCAGGCCTGCGACCCTGGCATCATTTCCGTCCGTACATTGCGGGCGAATATCTTCATGCGACCATCGACAACAACTTTCTGAGCAATGGCGTTTATTTACCAACAGCCGGGAAAATTGCTGTCAGAAGCCCAAAATTCCAGTTCTCGTTTGCTCTGGACTATGATGACGGGCATTTTTTCGGAAATGCTGGCATCAAGTGGGTTGACAGCCAGTATTCTACTTTCATGAATGATCAGTCCATTCCTGCCTATGTAACATCGGACATTACACTTGGATACCGGTTCAGCAATTTTGGCCCGCTGCATAGCCCTCAGCTGCGCCTGAACTTCATGAATGTCGGGAACAATCACTATCTGTCCGGAATCGCAGGCGTTCAGGCGAACGCAAAAACCGTCTATTCCGGAACGAAGTCGGTCGCAGGTGTCAATCCGATCTACTATGTGGGAAGCCCCTTTGCTGCCATCTTTACGTTTGGCACGGGATTCTAGGCTGGCGTCAGACAGGAATGGAGCGAATGGTCAAAGCAACAGAAACCGGGATAAAAAGCCGCAGTGCACGCCTTCCCTGGCTGGATGGACATCCCCCTCACCTCCCCTGTGTCGCCAGTGACATCGCGCCTGATGTTCTTCTTCCTGGCGATCCCGGTCGTGTTGACATGGTGATGGAACAGTTGAGCAATGCCGTTTTACATGGACAGAAACGTGAATTCCGTGCAGCAACGGGCATGACTGCCCACGGCCGCCCGGTTACGGTCTGTTCCACAGGCATCGGTGGACCATCAACCGAAATTGCTACTGTAGAATTATCCATGCTTGGCGCGGAACGTGCCATCAGGATTGGTGGCATGGGGGCATTGCTGCCGGGCATGCCGCTTGGCAGTCTGCTCATTGTAGAAAGTGCTACCGGGCACAGCGGAACCCGGCATGTCTATTCACCCGGCAGCAGCGATGAACATGCAAGTCCTGACATTGTCGCTGCACTGGTTCAGGCAGCGACAATACTGCAGGTGCCGTTTCGTGTAGGAAGGATATGTACCACTGACAGTTATTATCTTGGTCAGGGCAGGCCTATCCGCCTGGGTGATGAAACGCATGAGACCGACAGGATAGATTACGCCCGGGCGCAGAATATCGCAGGATTTGAAATGGAAACCGAGGCATTGTTTGCCGTTGGCAACAAAATCGGGATTCAGGTCGGTGCCGTTCTGGCAGTACATGGCAACCGTGTGACGGATCAGTGGCTGGAAGATTATGAACCGGCCCAGAAACGGCTGATTGCGGTTGCCTGCAAGGCGCTCGATTTGCTTAACCAAACGGTGGTTCCAGGTTCCGAACATGGCTGAAAGCAGAGACACGAACAGTTGGGCGACAACCATTGCCGCAGCAACCGGCTATGCCATGGATGGTTTCGATTTTCTGATCCTGGCCTTCTCTTTACCGGCCATCGCTCAGGAATTTCATTTAGGGCCGACTGCAGGCGCTTCACTGGCAACCAGCACACTTGTTGGTGCTGTCCTGGGTGGCGTGATTTTTGGCATTCTGGCGGATCGATATGGACGTATCAGAATACTGACATGGACGATTGTCTGCTTTGCCGTTTTTACCGCCGTGTGTGCGCTGGCGCCAGGTTACCCTTTCCTTCTCGTGGCCCGTTTCCTTTCCGGACTGGGACTGGGGGGTGAATTTGGTATCGGGATGGCACTTGTCTCCGAAGCGTGGCCACGCGGCAAGACGGATATCATGTCGGCTTTTGTTGCCATTGGTGGACAGGTCGGTGTCATTCTGGCTGTATTCTGTGTAACTTTACTAATGCCTGTCATCGGGTGGCGTGGACTGTTTCTTGTTGGTGCCTTTCCAGCCATTCTTGCAGCCATTTTCCGGCGAAAGCTTCATGATCCGATCAGGATCGAAACGGGACAGGGCAACTCTGCTTTCTCTTTCAGATATTTTATAGAAAGCAGGGACCTGTGGCGCACAAGTCTGGGAATCGCAATATTATGCATCGTGCAGAATTGTGGGTATTACGGAATTATTGTCTGGATGCCCCAGTTTTTAAGTCACAGGTTGCATTTAAGCCTGCAAAATACAGGAATCTGGACTGTTGTCATGCTGGTGGGAATGTCCTGTGGCATGTACACCTTCGGCCTGTTATCTGAAAAATTCAGGCACAAGACGATATTCGTATCCTATATGATTGGTGCGATGGTCACGACCCTTCTCTATCCACACCTTACGGGTCCAACAGCCTTTCTGGTCGGTGGCGCCATACTTGGTTTTTTTGTGAACGGTATGCTTGGAGGGTATGCCGCGCTTATCAGCAGGCGGTATCCGGTCAAAATCCGTGCAACCGCCCAGAACATGCTATTCAACATTGGACGTGCTGTTGGCGGATTCAGTCCTGTAATCGTTTCAAACATAGATTACAAATTTGGGTTTTACATAACCATATCTCTGTTTTCATTATTATACATAATTGATATTATTTCCATATCGTTTATAATTCCAGAAACTGAATGATGATGAATTCCTTTTTGGAAATATTCCTGTTCAGTCACAGGCATCTGTCTGAATTGATGCAGAAGCAACATCGCCCCTGTTTCTGGCATATCGTCAGTTGGTAGAAAGACTGCCCTCCCACTGCATTTCGGGACCCGATGCAGTTTTCCCTGCATAATTTTCCTTTTCCCATCATGGCCCGGTTCCTTCCCGTGTCAGGGCATGGCATGATCGGGTCATGAAACCGACCCTACTGATCAGCGGTTGTCTGTCTGGCCAACCTGTCCGGTATGACGGCGCTGCGCGAACGCTGATGCATGACAGCCTGGCCCGCTGGCGGACAGAAGGGCGGGTCATCGCCTTCTGTCCCGAAACAGCTGCAGGCCTGCCGACACCCCGACCACCCGCGGAAATTACCCATGGCCGGGACGGGGCGGCAGTCCTTGATGGATCGGGCCGTGTATGCGAGGTATCCGGCCATGATGTCTCCGCCCCTTTCCTGACTGGCGCTTACCTGATGCTGGATCTGGCACGACGTCATAACAGCCGGCTCGCCCTGCTGATGGATGGCAGTCCATCATGCGGCAGCAGCTTCATTTATGATGGCCGGTTCACGGGCTCCCGCCATACAGGACAGGGCGTTACGGCGGCATTACTGCGCCGTAACGGGATTACGGTCTACTCTCCCGCGCAGTTTTCGAGCCTTGAAGCAGTGATGGGCTAAACGATATGGAGCGATAAAGGGTCGGCCAGCCCCCTAAGGGCAAGGGCACGTCCTCCACAGGCTTCCTGCCTGTTCATGCTGTGCAGAGTTACAGGAATCCTGTCTTGGACACGTCTGGAAACACCGCATCTTTGGCACATGTCCGCATGCTTGAGACCTTTTTTATTACCAACTGGTTTTAAAAAAATCGAAAGGCAGGATCAGCACTTCATTCTTTGAAATGAAAGGTAAAGGCAGCTGCGATATAGATGGTGGACACAGACGTAGGAACACACCGGTCGCATCATGTTGCGACACGCCGCCAGTATTTTCGCTTTACGAACATGTTTTCGATGAGATGAGGCCCTTATACGTCTATCATTCATCAGGACGCAGGACGTCACAGGGACTGACCTGCCCGTCTGCCTGTCCCATCAGGGCAGCAAATTGGATATACAGCGGTTTATGGGTACCACATGCCTTCAGTACTTTTTTTACAAAACACTATTATGAATTACGTAGGCGATCCCGCTCAGAATACGGCGCGCATCCACGCGCGGCACCATGCTCCAGAGAAGAAAACCAGCTTACCCGCCTCATCTGGCTATCAGACAGTCACAGCAGATCATTTACAGGTTTACTTCCATGCAAAGCGGTAAATGATCAACCAATCGCTGCCCTGGTTGGTCGTTTAAGGGAGCGGATGACCTGCCACATCCTGTCGTGATACCGCTTCCGGTGATCGGGCAGCCTGTACCAATACCGCAATGGCAGGGGTA
Organism: Komagataeibacter oboediens; assembly: GCF_018491655.1. Classification (NCBI taxonomy): domain Bacteria; kingdom Pseudomonadati; phylum Pseudomonadota; class Alphaproteobacteria; order Acetobacterales; family Acetobacteraceae; genus Komagataeibacter; species Komagataeibacter oboediens. The sequence continues at coordinate 87,182 of NZ_JABLUU010000009.1, forward strand.
ATATCAGGTAGAATATCCCCTGCGGGCTGGGGGCTGGCCCTGACCGCCAGCAGGGACATCGATGCAGCGAACTGTCCCTGCGCCATGGCAAGGGTCGTCGCGGCATGTTCACGCCAGGCTGTTGCGGGCCGATCCATGGCGTCCAGTCCCGCCTGCGCCAGTTGCGCCAGCAGGGCGGATGCAGGCAACACCTCCCTGATGGAAGGATCACGTTGCGCCAGCAGCCGCAGGCGGGCGTCGTTTCCACGCCAGTTTTCCAGCCGGGTACGCAGGCTTGCCGCCAGTTCCGTTCGTCCGGCGAGATAGACCTGCACATCATGGTTAAACAACGCGGCTTCCGTATTATCCGTCGCCACGATGTCAGCAGCGCGATCCAGCGGGCGCGGATCACTGGTGGCAGCAGCCCGGCTGGGGCCAAATACATGGTTATGGGCGTAATTGCGCACCGGACTGCTGACGGATAGCAAGGTCGCCAGTGGCACTACGTCATCAGGGGCCAGTCGCGCCATCATGCGCGCGCGGTCCGCTGTGGCACGATTGCCCAGCAGTTCCAGCTCCGCCTGAACAACCGGCAGGCGGGCGGCGAGGCTGCTCTCATCACGCACGGTGGCAGGCGACCAGAAGCGTTCAGCCAGTGCCGCAGCGCGCGGCCACAGGCGGTTATCGAGCATTTCCTCCGTCACGATTTCTGTCCACAGTGCGGCCTCTGCCCCCATTACGCGGTCGTCCTGCACTGGCGTCATGCGCGCTGCAGGGTCAAGTGCAAGGGGGGCAAGGGCGGGCGCATGGGCCTGCACCACCTGATCGGGCGGCAGGCCGTTGCCCTGCGGATCCAGCGGATCAACCCGGTAATGCATGACTGCAGGCAACAGCAGGTCGAGGTAATACCCGGACGAAACCACAACCGGGTGCCCCGCCTGTGTTGCCGCGGCCGTATAGCGTGACCCGCGCCATGACTCGATCACGATGCTGGCAGGTATGGGGGCGTCCAGCAGTTCGTCCCAACCCATCATGATCTTGCCATCGCGTGCCAGCATGTCGTGCACACGTTGCGTATACATGGCCTGCAGGGTGGCGGTGGTCAGGTTGTGCTGCTGCATATAGGTGTTGATGCGTGGATTGGCCGTCCATTCGTCAGGCCGGACCTCGTCCCCGCCCACATGGAAATAGACATCGGGAAACAGTCCGGCCATTTCATGATACAGCCCGGCAATAAAATCGCGGGCCTGCGGGCTGGTCGGATCAATCGCTGCCCGGACCACCCGTTTCGGGTCCATGGGCGTGGTTACGGGCTGGGCCGCATATTGCGGATAGGCCAGCAGCAATGCATAGCTGTGCCCCGGCGTATCGAATTCCGGCACGATGCGGATACCCCGCTGCGCCGCGTAAGCCACCAGTTCACGCACCTGCTGCTGCGTATAGTATTCCCCATGGGATGCGACCTGCTGCAGACGGGGATACAGTCTGCTTTCGACCCGGAACCCCTGCCCGTCCGACAGATGAAGGTGCAGGACATTCAGCTTGGTCAGTTCCATCATATCCAGTTGCCGTTTCAGGGCGGCAATGGACATGAAATGCCGGCTGACATCCACCAGCAGGCCCCGCCATGCAAAACGCGGGGCGTCATCAATGTCGGCAGCATCCAGCACCGGCCCGTCATCGCGCCGTTCCACCAGTTGCAGCAACGTCGCCAGTCCCCGCAGCACGCCCACCGGGCCATCGGCCTCCAGCACCGCGCCCTGCGCATCGGTATGCAGGCGGTAATGTTCACGCATGTGAATGGACAGCATATCCGCATCCGGCCCCATGCAGTGGATATGCACAACCAGCCCAGACCGACCGCCCGGCATGGCGTCACGCCCCGACAGGGCTGCAAGGTTCTGCGTGAAACGTGCGACCGCGTGGTCCAGCAATTCGGATCGTGTTCCCTGCCAGTCCACCACAGCACCGCCGGTCAGGGGCAGCGCACCAGGTTGGACATGATAGGTCCGGGGCTGCGGCATCAGCGTCGGGGCCGCCTTGGCAACAGGCACGTGCCCAGACACTCCCAGCATGAACACAAACGTCAGACCAAACCGGAAACGGCGGATGTCGGGCATAGCGGGATGTCTTTTCCATAAGCGGACCAGGGCCGCCATGCTGCCCCATTATCACCTGTCTCCCAAGTCCGGATTCAACCAGCCTGCGCGATACGCCCCGCCCATGGCATGCACGGCTGCCCATGTATAAGCATCCTCCACACCACCCTGCCTCATGCCACTGATCGTAATGAAACGACCATGGTTGGCAGTGCCAGGGCGAGATACCGCCTGCCGGTGACCACCCACGAAATCGTCTGGCATCGCAACGGCATTGGCCATGTCGCTGCCAATATCGTGCATATGATAATAAGAAAATATAATATGTGCGATAATATCATATACTTTATCGGCACTCCCCGTGAATGCGATACACCGTGCCTGTCCTGCATGACGTCATACGGATTATCCGCCTGTTGTCGCGACAATCGTCCCTCGCTCGGCACGGCCTGGCCCCTGATAACGCACGGGACCTTTGGCACCTATGCACATGCGCCCCAAAGAAGGACCTGCCAGCAACCACGATGACAGGCACAGGCCGCCGTCATTCAGCCTCCACGCGGTATCCGTTTATAAAACAGGCAGGGAAAACGGCACATCGCTTCCCAATGCAGTCACGGGGCCAGAACCGGAACCACCTGCATACAGGCCATAAAAGACCATCCGGTCATCTTATGAAGCCGACGGCAAAAACGTCCAGCCATGGTCGCCGGTGAGCACATGCCACAGGCATGACCTGCCCCTACCCGACGATGAACGACCGTATGTATCCATCTACCGGGATACCCCTGCATGCCGAAGCATCATGATCCACGAATGCAATAGCCTTGCCCAAACGGCCTGTTTTCTTACCCTGCCATGACCTGCTATGCCGGGCGGACCCGTAACAGGACAGGCTTGGTTTCGCATGCGCCTGCGCTCCCCCTGGCATCCACACCTGCCACCCGGCGACACACCGCCTGCCGAACGTCTGGCAGATGCGCTGGCGGGCGACATTCTGGGGGAAAAGCTGGATGCGGGCGACCGCCTGCCCGCGCATCGCGATCTTGCATGGCAACTGGGCATAGGCGTGGGCAGCGTGACCCGCGCCTATGCCATGCTGGAACGTCGTGGTCTGGTGCGTAGCGTACGCGGGCGCGGCATGTTCGTGGCCTCCCGCCCCGGCGGATCGGGACAGATGATCGACCTGTCGGCCAACATGCCGCCGCCCATGTTCGGCAATCGGGCACTGGCCCGCACGCTGGGGCGCCTTGCCCATACGGTCGATCCGGCGCTGTTCAATGTCTACCCCCCTGTTGCCGGACATATCGAACACCGCCGGATCATGGGCCACTGGCTGGCGGAACTGGGGGTGGACATGCCGCCCGACCGCCTGCTTCTGACCAGCGGGGCACAACAGGCGCTTGGCGTGGCGGTATCGGTCTGCCGCACGGTCCGCACGACCGCCGTAACGGAGGAACTGGCCTATCCCGGCATGCTGTCCCTGCTGCGGCAGGCCGGACTACCGCCCCATGGCCTGCCCATGGACCGGCATGGCCTGCTGCCCGCGCCGCTGGATCGCATGCTGCAGGCACATGGACCAGGCCAGTGCGTGGTGTACGTCACCCCCACCATGCACAACCCGACCACCGCCACCATGGACCATGCCCGCAGGCAGGACATCGTACGGATATGTCAGGCACATGACGCCCTGATCATCGAGGATGATGTCTATGACTGCGCGCGTGATGACCTGCTTCCCCCGCTGGTGACGCTGGCGCCAGACCGGACGTTCTATGTCAACAGCCTGTCCAAGACCCTCAGCCCCGGATTGCGCATCGGCACGCTTGCGCCCCCTGCCCGCTTCATGCCGGCTGCACGGGAGGCTCTGCTCAACTCATCGCTCATGATCGCGCCACTCTCCTATGCCATGATGGCGCAGTGGATGCTGGATGGCACCGCGACCTCCGTCCGGCAAGCCTTGCGTGGGGAGGCGGAACGACGGCGCGGACTGGCCCTGCGCATCCTTGGCCCTGACCTGACGCCACCAGCCTATGACGCCTTTCACGCATGGATGCCCATGTCGATGGAGCAGGCGGCGGATTTTGTGTCCGCCGCCGCACGCGAAGATGTTCGGGTAACCCCGCTTTCCCCCTTCGTGGCAACCCCTGATACCTGCGGACAGGGCGGAATACGGCTGTGCCTTGGCCCTGCCACCCTGCCCGATCTGACGGATGCGCTGCGTCGTCTGCGCCATGTGCGCACAGAACTGCACAATAGTGTCACGTGACACTTTCTTCGTAGAAGAAAAGTGTCACAGCATCCTATCATTCCCTGAACAGACATAAGCCGAGGACACTCCATGACAGACCAGCCCATTACGGTCATTGCCACAATCCGCGTCCACCCCGACCATGAAAAGGCGGCGGTCGCGGCCATCCATGACTGCGTGAAGGCGTCCCGGCTGGAAAAATCAAACATATCCTACCAATGCCACCGCGATGTGTCGGACAGGGATGTTTTCGTGTTCGTGGAACGCTGGGCCAGTTCCGAAGCCCTGGCCGAACATGAAACCACCCCGCATTTCCGCGCAATGGCGGAGGTGTTCAGGGCCGCATTGGCCGAACCGCTGCATGTGCGCATCACACGTGAAATCTGACCCCGCGCCACTGGGGCTGCTGGGCCGCCTCGCCATTGCGCTGTTCCTGTCCTACATGGCGGTGGCGCTGCCGCTGGCGGCCATACCGGTCTCCATCCTCCACTGGCCGGGTTATGGCAATGGCCTTGCGGGGCTGGCGGTGGGCGTTGCGTTCTTTTCCACCATCCTCAGCCGCAATCATGCCGGTGCCTTTGCCGATATACGGGGCGGACGGCCATGCATGCGCTCGGGGCTGGCGATCTATGTCGTGGCCAGCCTGATCTGCGTGCTGGCGGGCATGGACAGCCTGCCACACGCCGCGCGCTACACGATCCTGATCATGGGACGGCTGCTGCTGGGGATCGGGGAAAGCCTGACCATCGTGGGCATGCTGGGCTGGGGCATCGGCCTTATGGGCCAGCAGCGCGCGGGGCGGGTTCTGGCATGGACGGGGGCGGCCATGTACGGCGCTTTCGCCGTGGGGGGGCCCGTCGGGCTTGCGATATATGAACACTGGGGACTGGGTGTCCTCATGCTGGTATCGGCGCTGCTGCCGCTGGTGGGACTGACACTGGTGCATGGCGTACCGCCTTCACAGCCGCATGCCGGGGGCAGGCCGCCATTCTGGCGCATTCTGGGTACCATCCGCTGGCAGGGGATCGCCGTGGCGTTGCAGGGGGTGGGATTTGCCGCCCTCGGGGCATTCCTGCCGCTACGTTTCCTGCATGCGCACTGGCCTTATGCGGGGCTGGGGCTGACATGTTTCGGGCTGGCGTTTGTCACCGGACGGTTCATGTGCGGGCATCTGCCTGACCGTATCGGCGGGCTGAAGGTCGCGCTGTTCTCGCTCCTGATCGAAGCGGCGGGGCAGTACCTGCTGTGGTGTGCGCCCACACCCCTGCTGGCGCTGGCGGGCGCGGTGCTGACCGGGGCAGGCTGTTCCATGGTCTATCCGTCGCTCGGGGTGGAGGTCGTGCGCCTGGTCGCGCCCCATATGCGGGGCACGGCGCTGGGTGGGTTCGCCGCCTTTCAGGATCTGGCCTATGGCGCGACCGGGCCGCTGGCGGGGCTTCTGGCGGACCATTTCGGGTACGGGATCGTCTTTCTGATCGGCGGGCTGTGTGCCACGGGGGCGGCTGTCATCATTCTCGCCCTGCTGACTGTCCACCATGGGAAGGAGCCAGCATGACGGCGCATCCCGTCTATATCCTTGGCACCTGCGATACCAAGCACGCGGAACTGGCCTACATCCGCCAGTGCCTGCATGCGCGCGGGATAACGGGCCTGATCGTGGATGTCAGCACGCGCAGCGCACAGACACAGGCGGATATCAGCGCACGAACGGTCGCCGCGTTTCACCCGGATGGGGAAAGTGCCGTATTCCGTGGGGAACGTGGGCAATCCATCGCCGCGATGGCGGTCGCTCTGCGCCATTACCTGCTGGCGCGCACCGATATGGGGGGCGTGATCGCCATTGGCGGGTCGGGCGGCACGGCACTCGTAAGCCCGGCGCTACAGGCCCTGCCGCTGGGACTGCCCAAGCTGGTGGTCTCCACCGTGGCGTCGGGCAATACCGCGCCCTATGTCGGGGGATCGGATATTGCCATGCTGTATTCCGTAACTGACATGGAAGGCCTGAACCGTCTGTCACGCGTCATACTGTGCAACGCCGCCAATGCCATGGCAGGCATGGTGCAGGCCCCGTGTACCGTCCCCCCGGACCCGCGCCCGGCCATTGGCCTGACCATGTTCGGGGTGACCACGCCGTGTGTCGATCATATCGTCCATGACCTGTCGCAGCTGTTTGACTGCCTGGTGTTTCATGCCACCGGCACTGGCGGTCGGGCGATGGAACGGCTGGCGGATGACGGGGTGATACGCGGTTTCATTGACGTGACGCTGACCGAGTTCTGCGATCTGGTGGCAGGCGGCATTTTTCCGTGCGACACGGACCGCCTTGGTGCCGTCATCCGCACGCAATACCCGTATGTGGGCAGTTGCGGCGGGCTGGACATGGTCAATTTCGGTGCACGCGCTACGGTGCCCGAACGGTATCGCAACCGCGTGTTTGTCGAACATAACCCCCAGATTACCCTTATGCGCACCAGCCCGGCGGAATGTCGCGCCATGGGCCACATGATCGGCCACCAGCTGAACCGGTGCGAAGGCGAGGTCCGGTTCCTCTACCCCGAGGGCGGCTTTTCCATACTGGACCGCCCCGGCGCGCCGTTTCACGACCCGGTAGCGGATGAAGCTTTTTACGCCGCCCTGTCCGAAACACTGGACCAGACCCCGCGCCGTCGGCTGATCCGCCTGCCCCATGCGATCAACGACCCGGCCTTCGCCGATGCGCTTGCGCATGAGTTTTCCCATATCTTCATGAAGGACACAGACAATGCCCAGCATTCCCCGCAGTGAGATCCTTGCCAAATTTCGCACAATGATCGCCGCGCGCAAACCCATTGTGGGCGGCGGTGCGGGCACCGGCCTGTCCGCCAAGTGCGAGGCGGCGGGCGGGATCGACCTGATTGTCATTTACAATTCCGGCCGCTACCGCATGGCCGGACGGGGATCGCTGGCGGGACTGCTGGCCTATGGCAACGCCAACCAGATCGTCATGGAAATGGCGCGCGAGGTCCTGCCTGTCGTGCCGCATACGCCAGTACTGGCCGGGGTAAATGGCACCGACCCGTTCGTGAATTTTGATGTGTTCCTTGATGATGTCAAACGCGTCGGCTTTTCGGGCATCCAGAACTTTCCCACAGTGGGGCTGATTGACGGCAACTTCCGCAAGAATCTTGAGGAAACCGGCATGAGCTACAGCATGGAAGTGGATGTGGTCGCCCGCGCCAACCAAAAGGACATGCTGACCACGCCTTATGTCTTTGACCCTGCGAATGCCGTGGACATGGCAAAGGCGGGCGCTGATGTGCTGGTCGCCCATATGGGGCTGACAACCGGTGGGGCGATCGGGGCGGAAACTGCGTTTACGCTGGATGACTGCATTGAACGGATCAATGTGATTACCGAAGCCGCGCGCGCGATACGCCCCGACATCATCACCCTGTGCCATGGTGGTCCGATCGCCATGCCGGCTGATGCGCAGAAAGTCCTGTCCGGCTGCCCGGACTGCCATGGCTTCTATGGTGCATCCAGCATGGAGCGCCTGCCGGTTGAAGTGGCATTGACCGAGCAGACCCGGGATTTCAAGTCGCTGACGCGCTAAAACGATCTGAAATAAACAAAAGTCTTCGGGTGCCACCTTTCTTGAAGGGGAGGCACCCGAAGCGCCCTGAAAACGCTTCCCGATAAACCACCCCTGTTTATTGTCGTTCCGGCCATGGCCGCCATGACTGCTGTTCCAGTTGGGGCGGTGCACCGGACGAGGCGCACAGGCTACGCCCGAAGGGCTGACGCAACATGCCCCCGTGCACTGGCAACGCAAGCAGGGCTGGCGTAATGCAGTACCCCGGATCAAATGCATTCCCCGACACCCATCGCAGGGCTGTGGCAACCTGCGTGCCGGTGTCGAGCACGCCACCAGGTGCACCCACGGTCTGCCGCCATCCGACCGGAATGGGATGATGGTGGGCGTCCTCGAACGATACCGGGCCGACTGATGCCAGCGAACAGGCATGCGTGCCGGTGTTCCGCACAACAAGCCACAGGCCGCTGTGCATCATGCCATCAAATTCGCCCTGTCCATCATCTAGCACCATGACCGTATGACGTGGCATGCACGCCCGCACGGCATGGGCATGAGCACCTGCAGGCAGGATGGACAGGCCAAGGGTAACAGCCGGGATCAGCCACCGCATCACGATCCCCCGCCCTGCCGCCCTGCGGGATTGACATCAAAGTACACGACATGACCCGTGGCAGGGTCCAGATGACACGCCCATGTAAACGGAACCCAGCGCATGGGCGCTGCTGCCGGTTGATACTGCCCGCGCCCTTCAATCAGTGCCGGACTGACCACGACCTGACTGCCCGGACGGTCATCCTGCAGGAAAAAGCGATGGGGCAGCGCCCCCCTGCGCACCAGCATGGCGCGCGCGGCATCCTGACACAGGAAAGTGGTCATCTGCCACGCCATGTCCTGCCCCATTACACCGGGACGTTCCCGCGCGGAAAGTGCGTCGAGACGCCGCATGATGATCTGGTGTTCCGCGGGCGAAGGATGTGCATTTCCCTGCGCCCATGCATCCGCGGATATGCCCGAAAGGACCGCTCCCACGCACAGCATCATGGTTATGGCGCGGAACAGGCGGCCAGTTACCATGGATATGGGGAAATCGGTGGGGCGTATGGTCATGGAGGTGTCTTTCTGCCTGTCGGGGATGGCGCGGCGGGTGTAGCGGGTTGATATCCTGCCCGGGCCTGCCGCAGCGTCATGCCCGTAAGGTACTGCGCGGCACGCCGCTTGGGCACCCCGATCCGCTGCGCCAGATATATCCCGGAATGTCCTGAACAGGCATAGGCCACGAAACAGCCCATGGCGAAATAGACAATATCCGCCGCCCCGAACAGTTCCACCCCCATAAGCGTGCAGGCCAGCGGCGTGTTGGCCGCTCCGGCAAATACCGCCACGAACCCGACCCCCGCCAGCAGGTCCACCGGCGCATGCAGCCAGGCGGACAGCGCATTGCCCAGCCCGGCCCCGATAAAGAACAGGGGGGTGACCTCGCCGCCCTTGAAACCCGCCGCCAGCACCGCAACGGTAAAGACCAGCTTCCACGCCCATGCCAGCGGATAATGCGCGGGACCAAAGAAATTGAGGATTGACGCCCCGCCGTCCTCCGGCGCTGCAATGCCCAGTCCCAGATAATCCCGCGACCCGCATATCCATACCAGCGCAATGGTCAGCCCCCCGCCAATGGCCGGCCGTAACCACGGCATGGGACAGATACGCCGCAGCCATGCCGCCACGCGATGCACCGATTCAGCAAACAGCAGGCTAGCCAGTCCAAACGCCACGCCCGCCACCATCACCTTGGCCAGCAGAAGCATGTCCGCATGGAAAAACCGTCCATCCAGCCCTGCATAGCCATGAAAACGGAGGGTATAGGGCACATGCTCGATCCCCCATGCGTGACAGACCCAGTCCGCCAGCGTGGCGGCAAACATGACAGGCAGCAGCGCACCATATTCAATGCGCCCCACCCGCAGGACCTCCAGCCCGAAAACCGCACCCGCCACCGGCGTGCCGAATACGGCCGAAAAACCTGCGGCAATGCCGGACATAAGCAGGACACGGACTTCATATGGGTCGCGCAGGCGGCACTGCCGCCCGATTGCACTGGCGATACTGCCCCCCATCTGCACCGCCGTGCCTTCACGCCCGACCGACGCCCCGAACAGGTGGCTGACAACTGTCCCCACCATGACAAGGGGCGCCATGCGCAGGGGCACGCCGCCGCCGGGTTCGTGGATCTGATCCACGATCAGGTTATTGCCCCCTTCCACCGTGCGGCCCAACCAGTGATAGAGCAACCCGATCGCGACACCCGCCACCGGCAGGCCATACAGCAGCCATGGGTGGCCCAGCCGCGTTGCCGCCGCGTGATCCAGCAGCCACAGGAACATGGCGCAGGCGCTGCCCACACACAATGACAGCGCGGCAAGAAGCCCCGCCCATTTCAGCACCACGACCGCCACACGGCAGCCATCGCGCATGATTACGTCAATATTCATTGATATTCGCCAAACCCGGCATGTTTTTCATGGAATAACAGGCAGATTGCGCCTGCGCGCGGACATGATCGTACGACCCTACACGGATTCCTCCCCTTGTTGCCGCAATGGCATTGGGCAGGAATCATCAGCCCCCATACAGAGGCGGTTCGACCATCATGGTCCGGCAGAATCCATTGCCGTCAGTTCTTAAAAGCGCGGATCACGGCCATCGTCAAGCACTGGTGGGATTGACAGCCTGCAATCCCTCCGTGTCGCCCGGATCGGCATGGCGCAGTCATGCGCCCGCAGGCAACAGCCGGGACAATACAATGAACAGGTTTCGATACCAAAGATGACATAATGAATACGCGGCCCGCTGTCCTGTCACGGCATCAGGTCCAGCGACAACCATTCCCCACCGCATCTTCGTTTCCATGTACGGAAATGGCTGTCGCCTTTTTTTAAAAGGCGATGACTTTCAAAGCTATTTGAAAAATTCTTTACCAGAACCGTGTTCAATATCTGCGATCTGTTTCATCAAGCCGGATTTCTGAACAGGCTCTTATGGCGTCGCCGTGACACTTCCCTCAACTATTGCCGCCAAAGGCGGGGCGCGTGGCTTCGAACAGGAACCATGTCCGGCGTTCGGTCTCATCAATCCAGTTTTCCAGCAGGCTGGCGGTCGCGACATCATTGCCGTCGTCACACACGGCATGAACCGCACGCAGGCGTGCGGTCAGGGCAAGGTTATCCTCCCGCAGTTCCGCCAGCATATCTTCTGGCGTGACATAGCTGGCGTCATTATCAGCCACCTTTGTCAGCCGTGCAATTTCCCCAACCGAATGCAGTGTCGTTCCCCCGATCTTGCGGGCGCGTTCGGCCAGTGGGTCGGTCATGGCGAATAGCTGGTCGCCCTGCTCATCCAGCAGCAGGTGATAATCGCGAAAATGACGGCCACTCATGTGCCAGTGGAAATTCTTGGTCTTGATATAAAGGGCAAACACATCCGCCAGGACCGCCTTCAACCCGGCGGCAATTTCATGTACGGCAGCCTGCTTCAGATCCGTGGGCGTACCAAGATAGGTCCGGACATGGGCCGCACCGGCCTTTGCCATTGCATCAGTCATCATCGTCTCCCCTGTTCTGTCATCTGGTCTGGCGTCTTTTCATGCCACTGCCCCGGTTGCGGGCACATGTGGGGTGGCATGGCCTTTAACGCCGATTGACCAGTGGGGTTCTTGTCCGGCCATCCGGTTACACCATGCGAATGCTCCATGCGGTTTATTGTTGCAACTGATATTCGTTTGCAATAGGAATGACACACTCACGGCACGATCAGGCAGTTTCCCAACCATCGATTTCCCAGCACCACGCCGTGAAAACTCCTGCGGCATCGTGTCCGCGCGATGCCGTACTCCTTTTTTTCATGCAGGGACCATGTCAATCATGAGTGAAACCACAGGATGCACGGCCGACTGGCACCTTGAACACTCTTCTCCCGGGATGTTTCTTCACTATCTTGCGCCCCAGCACCTTTTTGCCCGACAGATCAACACACTGACGGCACGGTTCCGTGATGTGCAGGCCCTGTGTGATGCGGGTTCGTGCCCGCCCGCGCTGACAAGGCTGCGCAATGCGCTGGCATTCCATCTGGTCAAGATGTCGCGCTGGTGGCGGTTTGATTTCTGCCCGCGTGGCGTAACCGGGGTGCGCAATCCACTCTTCCTGACCTATGTGAAGGCCCATGCGGAACGTTCGGCCGAAGACGACGCCCTGTTTGACCTGTTTACCATGCAGCGCCACATGCATGGGGGCGACGGGGGACATATCCTTGTCCTGGGACGTGACCCGGTTCCGGACCCGTCCGTTTCCATCGTGTATGGTGTGGATGGACAGCGCAATTTCCGCTTCGCCACCGGTTCGCATGGCGTGCAGCCATTATGGAATGGACAGGCCTATCCGGATTTTGCCGCAGCATGGCTTGCAGCGCGTGGCGTACATGCCCTGATCCGCGATGACAGCACGGACCTGCATGAATACGAAACCGCCCAGCGGGAACACGCGTGGGCGCGGTCATGGCACCACCGTCATTTCCACCGCAGCGGCAAGCTGCCCGTTATCCGGCTGTATGCACAGGCCAATGCCCAGTTCATGAACTGCCAGTCCGCCTTCGGTCGTGCGGAAATGAAAACGGTGGTGGAACGCCTGGCCTTTGATATCGCCCGCGCCGCATTTCAGCGCCACATGACGGTGGCGGACCTGATTGAAGACAGCGACGCGCTTTCCATCAATCTCCGTTCGGCCAATACCATCAAGCAGCGGGCACGGGCGTATGTGGCAACCTGCATCGATCCGATTTCCCGGCCCGAAATGGATACACTGCTGGACCGGGTCGTATCCTACGTGCCGCGCCGCTGCCCCTGAACATATGCCAGCCGCGCCCGCCCATCATATGGGCAGGGACGCGGATGCAGGGGCCATGCGCCACGGCCCCGGTTTTTACTGTGCGGTATAACCGCCATCAATGACCAGTTCGCTACCGGTCATGAACTTCGATTCATCGGATGCCAGAAAGACAATGCCATAGGCAATGTCATCAGGTTCACCCAGATGGCCGAGGGGATGCAGGTCAACCAGACGCTGCCGGGCTGCGGCCTGATCCGGGGTTTCGGCGGTAAAGCCCTGCACCATTGGCGTCCAGATATAACCGGGATGGATGGAATTGACCCGGATCTTGTATCCCTGCCGGGCACAATGCAGGGCGGCGGATTTGGTGAACAGCCGCACGCCCCCCTTGCTGGCGTTATAGGCAGCCAGCGTGGGGTCACCCACCAGCCCCTCGATCGAGGACAGGTTGATGATCGACCCGCCGCCATGCGGCTTCATGGCCTCCACGGCATAACGCGTGCCCAGAAACACGCCATCCAGATTGACAGACTGCACGCGCCGCCAGTCCGCAAGGCTGGTGCTCTCGACCGAGCCTGTATAGAGGATGCCCGCGTTATTGACCGCGATGTCCAGCCGCCCGAAACGGGCATCAATGGCAGCCATCGCCTGTTTCCAGTCATCTTCCGCGGTGACGTTCAGCGGGACGAACTGCGCCTCGCCCCCAGCCTTTGCAATTTCAGCAACCACAGCCTGACCTTCGTCTTCCTTCAGGTCGGCCACGACCACCTTTGCCCCTTCGCGTGCCAGCAGCAGGGCTGTCGCCTTGCCGATCCCACGGGAAGCACCTGTAACCAGCGCCACTTTTCCCGATACACGTCCCATGTTTTTTGCTCCTGAATAAATAACTTCCCTTAAAATATAAGGAAAATTTCATTCAGGGCATTGGGGGAGCGCAATACATCCACAACGTGACGACACGTTTGCGTGATGCTGTGCCCCCCATCGGCGGTCAGGCCGCCACTGCATCTTTCTGGGGCAATGTACTGGCAATTTTCATAAGTTCGCGCCCAAGTTCGGTCTTGATCATGCGCTGTGCGTAAAACTTCAGTGCCGCTGCGTCGATAAACCCACGGCGGAAGGCAACTTCATGCGGGGATCCAACCAGCAGCCCCTGCCGGGACTGGATGGTCTGCACGAACTGCCCTGCCTGCATCAGGCTGTCGGGCATGCCGGCATCAAGCCATGCACAGCCACGCCCCAGACGCTGCACATGCAGATCATCCTTTTGCAGGTAGATGCGGTTCAGGTCGGTAATTTCCAGTTCCCCGCGCGATGAGGGCTTCAGGGAGCGCGCATATTCCCGCACGCGACCGTCATAGAAATACAGGCCGGTCACGGCCCAGTTCGACTGTGGGGATGTGGGTTTTTCAACAATGTCCAGTGCGTGACCATCTGCCGAGAAACTGACCACGCCATAGCGTTCAGGATCACGTACCTCATAGGCGAATACCGTAGCCCCCGTCGGGCGCGCCGCCGCTTCGCGCAGCTGCCGGCCCAGATGATCGGCAAAAATCAGGTTATCCCCCAGTATCAGGGCACATGGCGCATCATCCAGCCAGTCATCGGCAATGACGAATGCCTGCGCAATCCCATCGGGCGAAGGCTGCTCGCGATAGGTGAAGGTCACGCCCATGTCCGACCCGTCTCCCAGAAGACGCCGGAACAGCGGCAGGTCCGCGGGGGTCGATATGATCATGATATCGCGTATCCCCGCCAGCATGAGCGTGGACAGGGGATAGAAAATCATCGGCTTGTCATAAACCGGCAGCAGCTGCTTGCTGACCGCCTGCGTCATGGGATGCAGGCGCGTGCCTGATCCACCGGCCAGAAGAATACCCTTGGGCGGTTTGGTCGCGGTATGTTTGCTCATGCTGCTGTTCCCATCTTCTCACCCGTCTGGCCCAGGCGTTGCCCAGCGTACCGGGCCGCACGAATGCTTTCCCACCAGTCCCGGTTATCGAGGTACCACTGCACCGTGCGGCGGATACCGTGTTCAAAATCATGGCGGGCGTGCCAGCCCAGCGCCTGTTCGGCATGGGTGGGGTCGATTTCATAACGGAAGTCATGTCCCGGCCGGTCGGTCACATGCCGGATCAGACGCGCATGCGGGCCTGCCGGGTCAGGATGCAGTTCATCAAGTATCGTGCAGATGGTTTGCACCACCTGCATGTTGGTGCGTGGCTGTCGTGCCCCGATGGCGTAAGTTTCACCGGGCTGCCCGCATTCCACCGCGCGGACCAGGGCTTCGGCATGGTCTTCGACAAACAGCCAGTCGCGCACATTCTGACCCGTACCATAAACCGGCAGTTCGCGTCCTTCGATCGCATTGATCGTCACCAGCGGGATCAGTTTTTCAGGAAAATGCCAAGGTCCGTAATTATTGGTGGTATTGGTGACGAAGGTCGGCAGCCCATAGGTATGGTACCACGCCCGAACCAGATGGTCGGAAGACGCCTTGCTGGCGGAATACGGGCTGCGCGGGTCATAGGGGGTCCGTTCGGTAAATGGCGGATCACCGGGCTGTAACGCGCCAAATACCTCATCGGTTGAAATATGGTGGAAGCGGAATGCCTTCCGCCGTTCTGCATCCTGTCGCGCCCACCACTTCCGTGCGGCCTCCAGCAATGTATAGGTGCCCACTATATTTGTGCTGACAAACGTGCCGGGACCGTCGATGGAGCGGTCCACATGACTTTCCGCCGCAAGGTGCATGACGGCATCGGGGCTGAATTCCGCAAATATCCGCTCCATGCTGGCGGCATCAATAATATTCGCCACTTCCAGCCTGTAACGCCCGCTTTGCGCAGCGGCTTCCGTTGCCTTTATACTTGCGGCATAAGTCAGGGCATCCACATTGAGGACTTCATGCGTAGTCTGGTCAATCAGACGCCGCACAACCGCGGAACCAATGAACCCGCATCCCCCTGTTACAAGTATTCGCATGTCTCACTTCCTTTCCCCCGTTACGCGACCGTACGATCCCATGACTTTTCACGGTGGGGAAAAAGCCGGTCGTTTCATTTATACGGGCCGAATGCAAAAACCGGGACGGCCCTGTAAAATCATGAATGGAACGCGACATTCTAAGGGGTAGTCTGTGTCATAAATATGGAAAGTGGTGCCTTATTCAGTCAAAAAACAATAAAACAATATTGTACGCAAAACAGCGCGCATGTCCTGCCGAACCGTTCACGCTGTCCTGCGCGCGCCAATCATGGCATCACGCGTCTCGACCCGCTGCATGACCCTGCGGCCCAGACGTTGTGACGGCCGTTCAACCAGATGGTAACAGACCGTGCCCACAATCAGGCACAACCCGAATATAGCGAAAGTAACCGCCAGCCCGGATGCCAGATCAAGGTGGCGCAGCCACTCGCCCAGGCTCCAGGATATGATGCCAATCAGCAGGTAATGCGTCAGGTAAAAGGAAAATGATATGCGCCCGAGCCATATGACCGGCCCCGAACGCAATAGCGCATCCACCGCCCCGCGCTGATAGGCCAGGCCGAAAATCAGCGCGGTAAACCCGAATACATCCAGTACTGGTGCAACGGGGAAAAACAGTGTTGCCGCAATAAATATGACAGCACCCGATGTAATGGACGATGCATGACGCTCCATACTATCAGGCAGCAGATGGTAGGCACGATACAGCAATATTCCGGACACAAAACAGAAGAACATGCGAATGGCGCCAAATGTTCCCGTCGGGTTGTTATTGGCATGGTGACAGGCGAACAGCACCACGACCAGCGTGACAAGACTGCATGCACACAGCGCCAGCGCGTTACGTGGCGATGAAATGCGCATTGCCCACATCGCCAGCAACGGGAACAGGATGTACCCCAGTACTTCCGCGCTGAGGGTCCATGACACAATGTTCCATTCCCCCAGCTTCAGCACCGTCCAGCTCTGCACCAGCAGGAGGGTCTGCACAAAACCCGGCAGGGACAGGTTGTGCGCACGATAGGCGAAGGCAGGATCCGCATAATACCGCTGCATGGCCACATAGCCGGGTGCCAGAAGCACAAGCGGCACCATGGCCAGCAGCACGAATGTATTGAGCGGATACACCCGGAAGAACCGGACAATGAAGAAATCCCGGACCACGCGCCATCGCAGGACCGTGAACTGCCCTTCATGCACATGCATGAGGATGAACCCCGACAGCACGAAAAACAGGTCCACGCCACGGAAGCCATTAAACAGGAACAGCGACTGCAGCATCCATGGCTGATGCAGGATATCGGCAGCCAGACCATAGAAATGCGTCATGAAAACCCATAACGCCGCGATACCGCGCACACCGGTCAGGCTGGGGATGGAACGGGCCTTGGGCATGTTGTTCCCCCGGATTCATCTATTCTGGTTCAGGTTTCAGAAAAATCTTTCGTCAATCGTCACCACATCACCGGGCAGCAGCACGGTCGCGCGCGATATGCGGCCTTCATGCGGGGCGGTGCTGAGGTCTTCCTGCCGCACATCGGTCGCGTGGCTGGTCACGGCACGATAGGTAAAGCCCCCCGCCAGCGCCACGGCGGTCAGCATGGTCATGCCGGGCTGGTAAGGATACTGCCCCGGATGGTTGACTTCCCCCAGAATGAAGATCGGCCTGTACTGCGCGACCTCGACCGACACGCTGGGCTGGGTCAGGATACCTTTCTTTTCCAGGCTGGCAGAAATACGCGCAGCCAGTTCCGGTGGCGCGGCCCCCGCCGCCGGCACTACCCCCAGCAGCGGGAAATCGATATTCCCGTTGTCACTTACGGTAAACGTATTGCTCAGCTGCGGGTCATTATAGGTAATGACACGCACCTGATCCCCCGGGCCCAGATGGTAGACCCGGGCATCAACCGTCTCAAAGGACTGCTCCCGCGCGGAGGCACAGCAGCTTAAGGCAAGCAGGGCCGTGACACCGACTGCCTGCATCATCATGGGCCGACACGTCTTCCGTATCATTGCAAACATGGCCACTCCCAAATCATTCAATGTGACTTTCCTTCACCCCGCCCGCATGGCGGGCACCGTCATCAGCCAGAGAAGGAAAAGCCCAACAGTATTGTATTGCTCGTAAACGTTGAAAGACGCCCCGGGATGTTCAGGTAATTCACGTTCCCGCCCGATGTGGCGTTATTGACATAGTTGTAGGTAAGCGACGCCCGCACATGACGGTCGATATTCCAGTAAACCGATCCCCCGAAATGGATCTGTTTCTGCAGCCGGTTCCCCTCCAGCGTGGAAACGGCGCTTCCTTCGGGGGTCACCATGTTGGACTGCGACGCACTTTCCCCATATTCGGCATACGCGCGCAGGAACACGTTCTGCCGCAGTTCATGATCCCATTGCAGCCGCACGTCCGTCACCACCTGGTTGCGTGCAAACGGGGTTTCCGGGTCGCTCAGATGCCGTGCCGCCGTCAGGTTGACGGTATCAATCTTGCGCGGCATCCACGACACGTTGACCTCGAATGTAGGCGTCGTGACCGATGGGCTGGTGGCATTGCTGAAACTGCGCGTTTCCCCACCCACCAGCAGGCGGTACTGCCAGACCTGCCCGCTACGGAAATCGACCCCGGCAAACCCGGCGCCATCGGCGTAATTGTTGACCGATGCCTCCGGCGCGGAATCATACTGCGCGGCGGACCCGCGGAACACCACGACAGCCGCGTTCCCGCGTGAGAATTCATAGCGCGAGGTCAGTGACCCGGTTTCCACCTTGTGGCTGATGGCGCCGTAATCGATGGAAATCGGCCCCGGCGCCGTCCCGAAGGAGAAATCCTGATAATCAAACGCGGGGATCAGACTGAAACGGCCGAACATCTTGGTATAGGTCAGCCGCCCGTCATTGACCTGATAGGGAACAGGATAGACAACGCCATACACCCCGAGGTTGGTCGCGGACAGATGGTACTGGTAGTGGGAATAGGCCGCGCTGAGCGTGTCATGCCCGAGATTGAGCGTCCCGCCGATATTGCCATGCCAGTTGGTATAGCTTGCGATCGACTGCGTGGGATACCGGTGGTCATCCATGCCCACGGACGCGCCAAGCGCATGCCGTCGCCAACGCGAATTGACGCTGACATTGGCCGAAGTCTGCACTGCCGGGCTGCCCGATCCCGGAATGCCCAGCGTGTTGGAGTTATAGCCCACATTTTCCGATGCGCTGGGCCGCAGCAACCAGCTGCCCAGGCCTATGCCATCGGTCTGCTGGCCCATCATCTGCCGGGTCACGACCGAACCGGTCATATCCGTCGAGTAGCCAGGAATATCAGCGGGAAAAAGCTGCTGGATCAACTGTGCATGCGCACTGTTCGCATGCAGGCCGATCCCCAGCATCACCATACCAACCGGTCCCCACGACAGACAGCGCCACGTCATGGCGCTGTCCTGCAACCGCCTCACCTTCATACTGTAACCTACCCTGTAATCGTAAGACGGGGATTGCCCCCCGCACGCTGGACAAACCGGTGCACCATGTCATGCAGGCCCGGATCCAGCCGGTATGCAGCCACAGCCATTGCCAGCCCCGCCACCGCGGCGGCACAGGCGGATACCACCAGATTCATGGGAATCAGCAGACTCACAATCAGCGCTCCTGTCATTATCAACAGTCCCGGCACAAGCCGCCAAGTCTGCTTAGACAGGCAATCCGACAACAGGTAAAGAGCAACTAAATTAATTGTGACCCGCAATGTCCAGGCCGCGGCCGCCCCCGGCAGGCCCCACCATTTGATCAGAAGCCACAGCACACAGAAAAACGGCAGGATTTCCACCATAGAGACCTTGGCCGTGATATGCGGCCGGCCCTGCCCCTGCAGCAGACCATAGGGCAGGAAGGCAATGCCGTTGGTCCAGGCGCCGAACATCAGGATCTCGGCCACGGGACGGGACACATCGGCAAAGCTTCCCCCCACCCACATATGCAGGAACGCGCCCGAAAACAGGATACCCGGCGCACAGATCATGCCGAACCCGTAAGTAAGTGACGCCGTGGCCCGGCGGGTCAGGTCAACCGCCTCCCCCCTGTCGGCGCGCGACAGGCGGGGGAACAGCGTGCGGGCCAGCGCCGTCGCCACAACCTGCGAACGCATGGCCAGGTTCATCGGCACGGTATACTGCCCCACCGACGTCACCCCCAGTGTCGCACCGATGATCAACTGGTTGGACGTATCGAGCAGCGGGTTGATCAGACTGGAAATGCTGACCCATGACCCGTAGCCCAGCAGGCGCTTGAGCCATGTGACATCAAAGTCCAGCGGACGGATCGGCCACTCCAGCGCCATGACCACACAGTAGGCCAGCACGATCATGCCCAGTCGCGACAGCACGATGGACGGCAGGACAACCGTAAGTTGCGGCCCAAAGAAATGGATGCAGATCAGCGGAATGATCTGGCCCGCCATGGTCGTGCTGGAATTGAGCATGTTCGACAGCAGGAACCGTTCACGGGATTCCAGCGCACCCGTCGCCACGCCATTGATCATGCCCAGCGGCAACATGACCGCCATCCACGGATAGGCATGGCGCGTTTCCGCCATCAGGTCGGGCGGAATACGCACGAAATGCAGCAGCACCATATCCCCGATCGGATACAGGATCAGCCCCCCCAGCGCACCAAGGCCAAGGTTACTGTAGAACGCCGTCATGAGCACGGGCGAACGTTCCCGCGACGTGGCATGGCCCAACTGCGCAAGTGCATTGGCCGATGCGCGCGACAGACCGAAATCCAGAAACCCCAGATACCCCAGCAGGATCCACGAAATGGCAACAATGCCGTACCGGTCCGTGCCGATCAGGTGCAGGTAGAATGGCACGGTGCCCAGCGAGACGACGATCGGGAAGATGGAACCGAAGACGTTGAACAGGAAATTGGTGGAAAATTTGCTCTGCGCCATCACTCCGCCCCTGCTGTCGCCATGACGGGATGTGGTCCCGCCTGACCCAGAACCTGCTGGTAAAGACGCACATATTCCTGCGCGACACTGTTCCAGTCATAGCGACTGGCCACTTCCATATTGCGTGCGCGCAACGCATCCGCCGTGTCCGGCAGGGAGATGGCCAGTGCCTCGACTTCCCGCGCGCCGGGACCGATGTTGTCGGGATCGATCATGACCCCCGCCGCCCCCTGCTGCATCAGCCGGACAAAGGGGGTGATGGTGCTCAGGATAGGGACCAGACCCGCGGACATCGCCTCCACCGCTGCAAGGCCGAACCCCTCATGTGCGGACAGGCAGCCAAAGAAACTCGCCTCCCCCATCAGGTCACGCAGGGCGGCATCCGACGGACCGGACACGATGCGCATGGCCTCCGCAATGCCGCATGCCTGCGCCTGCTGCTGCAGGTCCGCTGCCGTCAGGTTGGAATCCTGCCCTGCAACGATCAGTTTCCATTCCGGATTTTCACGCCGCAGCATGGCAACAAGCTGGAACAGAAGCTTCAGCCGCTTGTGCACGGCAAAACGCCCGAAGGCGAGGATCGTGCGCCCCGGCGTGCGGGAGGCGGCATCACGGAAACGCGTCTGGTTGATACCGTTTTCGATTGTCTGCAGCCGTCCCGCCGCAACGGTGCGGAACAGGTCGGCGTCACTATAGCTACATGCGACAATGCGCTTATATGCCCGCACGGAAACCGGTGTGATGGTGCGGAACCATATTTCCTTGATGCGCCGCAACGCACCGGTATGGAAAAAACCACCATGGGTGGAGGCTATCATGGTCTTGCGGTGAACCGGCCATGTCCAGGCAAGGAAATCGAAAAAGAAATCGATCGCATGAACATGCAGCAGGTCGAAGGTCCCGATATGACGCAGCACCCCCGGCGCCAGCGGATAACGCGTCGACCCCCGCCACGGAATGCGGATGACCGGTATGCCCTCGACCATATCACGATGCGCCAGCCGGCCCGGACGACCGAATACGCTGTCGAGGGTCAGGACCTGCGCATCGATATTCAGGTTGCGTCTCTGGCTGCGTGCAAGGTTGAGCAGGGAATCCTCCAGCCCACCGACAGAGGGACTGAACTGGCGACAGATATGCAGAACTTTCAATATTTCATCCCCCTGTTGTCATTTGTCGTCGAAACGGCTCAGGATCTTGATGTCCCGGTTACCGTAGCTGTAGCCCATCACGTCCATGGCGTTGTCTTCCACCATGGTGGCCACCACACCCGCCAGCGGCGCGCCACAGGCTTCCAGCCGTTCCAGGCAGGCCATGACGGCACGCTGCGCCGTGCTTTTCCAGCGGCAGACAAAGATCACCTGATCGGCCATGTTCGCATGCACCAGGGCGTCACTCAGCCCCAGCAGCGGCGGACAATCAATGATGACCAGTTCATATGACCGCTTCAGTTCCGTCAGGATCGTGCGCAGGCGCCTGATCTCGACCGGGCTGAAGGCATGCTGCATCGTGCGCCCGGCGGGAATGTAGTCAAACCCGGTATCCGGGTCCGTGCGGATGACATCGGCCACCGGCACGCCCGATGTCACAAGGTCGCTCATGCCCAGCGACGGACGCCCCGTCGTGCCATCGGCCAGATACTGGTCCAGCATGCCCCGGCGGTGATCGGCATCGATGACCAGTACTTTCTGCCCACCCCGGCGGGCGATGGTCGCCATCCACAATGCCAGCGTGCTTTTGCCTTCTTCCGGCCCCGCCGACGTGATGGCAAGGCAGAGCGGCTGCCCCCCTTCATGCACCCGCATGGACAGCTGCATGACAAGGCTGCGCACCGCCTCGGTCGCACGGGAATAGGGATGGTCGATTACATGCCGCCGCACGGCCTGTTCCGTCCGGCCACGCACCTTGGGCACCACGGCCAGCAGGGGAAGCGGAACCGCAGCGCGCAGGCGCTCGATTTCGGTAAAGCCCGCCGCGAAGTAATCACGCAGCAGCACGGCCCCTGCCCCGGCCGCCAGCGCAACCGCGATCAACCCCAGACCGATTTTCTTGCGATTGGGAAAGCTGGGCACATCAGGCGGGGAGGCATGCGAGACGACGGAAATGGGCGGCTGCAGCAGGGCCGCACGGTCCACGACTTCCTTGGCGTGTTCCAGAAAGGTTTCATACACGGCGCGCGCGCTCTGGGCTTCCTGGTCCAGGGTGCGGTATTCTGCCTGCGGCGCGCTCTGCCCGCCTGCCTTCTGGCGCAGAAGGTCAAGGTTCTCGTTCAGGCGCTGCACTTCCGCGCGGGCGGAAATCTGATCTTCACGTATCGTGCTCAGCGCGGCCTGCGTTTCGGCCTCCAGGCTGGCGCGGGTGGTTGCGATCTGCTGATCCAGCGCGCGCAGGCGCGGATGCTGCGGGCCATAGGTCGCCGCTTCTTCCTGCCGGGTGCTCTGCAACTGCATCAGCGCATTCGCGGTAGCGACCAGGATGGGTTCCTGCGACAGGGCGACAGCCGCGCGCGCATCCCCGCGTGCCGCAGCATCCTGCAGCGCGTCCGCGCGCGCCTGTGCCGCCGCCAGCCGTCCTTCTGCCTGGCTGAGATTGGCGGATGTATCGGCAATCTGACGTTCGATCAGCGGGGTGCTGGTGCTGCCCTCGCTCGTGTTGGTGAGGCCATGGACATTATCAAAGGTATTGGCCTTCTGCACCGCATCCAGCCACCGCTGCCGCAGTGCCGCGGTCCGGTTGTCCAGCCATGTCGCAACACGGTTGATGTCCGCCGTCTGCCGCGCCAGCGCAATGCGCTGGTAATTCGTCACCACCGCATTGGCCAGTGCGGCAGCACGTTCGGGATTGCCATCAACCACGTTGATATCAAGGATCTGCGTACGCGGTTCGGGTGTGACCGTCAGGTTGTTGAGGAAGGCGTCTTCCTCATGCTCGCGCTGCACCTGCGGGTCAACCGGTGTGCTGGCATGGCACAGGAACCCCAGCCCCATATGGCACAGCCGGTCACGCAGGCCCACATGCGGCGGGGCTGCAGGTGGCGGAAGCTGCGCCATGACGGCGGCGGCGACATCACGCGAATGGATCATCGCGGCTTCGGTCGACACCAGTTCATCATCCGGCGGGGCCAGGTTCTGCTGCTGCCCGTTCGGGGCAAGCGGGTCCTGCTGTGCACGGCCCGACACCACGACCGTCGTGGTCGCGGTATAACGCGGCTTGAGCGTCAGCATGACAGCCCCCCCCACGACCACGACCCCGAGGGCGGTCAGGGTGAACAGCACCCTGTGGCGCAGGAATGCCCGCACCGTCTGGCGAATGACGAGGCCCACGTCGTGCGCTGTCCATGACATTGAAGGGGCCCGTTCCTGTATGGAAACATAATTCATGCTGTTTATCCGGCAAGTTTCCGCGAGATGGATGACGCGGGCCGGCACATCAGCCTGCGCCACAAATAAACAAGGACATGAAACCCGAATACAGGCAGTCCCAGCAGGTAACGCCGCCACAGCCTGCGCGGTTCACGCACCAGTCGTACAAGCCATTCCAGCCCCATGTTCGCGACCCATCGCGGCGGTCGGTGCACACGTCCGGCCGCATGGTCAACCAGCGCGCCCGCCGTGATGATGACGCCGGTGGGCAGGTAGTCCATGTTATCATGCAGCCAGCGTTCCTGCCGGGGCATGCCCATGGTCAGCAGGATGATGTCCGGCCGTGTCGCCTTGAGCCGTTCAAGCAGGAGCGTGGAATCACGCGATCCCGGCGTCGGGTCAAAGAAGCCATGCTGCGTGCCCGCCGTGCGCACGCCATAACGGGCGGAAAAGGCCTCTGCTGCCTTGTCCACCACATCCTTCGTGCCCCCGATCCAGAAGACCGAGGCATCGTTCCCCAGTTGCGACAGGACCGGACCGATCCATTCCGGCGGCGTGGTGCGCGGCAGGTGTCGCCCCGTCAACACGATGCCTGCCAGCTGCACGCCCGCACCATCACAGAACGCAATGTCAGCCCGCCGGAACAGCGTGCGCAGCCAGGGCTGCTTTTGCGATACGACGGCCATATGGGCATTAGCGTTGACGACTGTCATTTTCCGTCCCGCCCGGACCGCATCGACCACGCGCTGGACAATATCCGCCCGTGATATGTCGTGCAGCGGCAGGCCCATGACATCGACAATCGTATTATCTACTGCGATTTCCGTATTTGCGTTCATTTGAATACACCGTTCATCGTCAGGAAATTGAAGAATTCAGAACGCATTCCGACTGAAAATCTCGCGTTTTATGGTCAGGAAAATGATTTTGATATCCAGCCAGATCGACCATGCGCGAATGTATTCCAGATCCAGCACCACACGGCGGCACAGGTCATCACGCGTGACCAGTTCACCCCGTGACCCGTTGATCTGTGCCCATCCGGTAATGCCGGGCTGCACGCGGTGGCGGGCGACATATTCCTCCATCGCCTCATGCAGAAGCTGGCCACCGGCACGGGTCTGCGGCGCATGGGGGCGTGGGCCGACCAGCGACATCTCGCCACGCAGCACGTTGAAAAGCTGCGGCAGTTCATCAATGCTCAATCGCCGGATCCACCTGCCGATACGGGTCACGCGCGGGTCGGTGCGCGATGTCTGGCGCGCGGCGTCAAGGTCCGACATGTCCGTATACATCGACCGGAACTTGAAGACATTGAAGTAGCGGTTATTGAAGCCCTGCCGGGGCTGGCAGAACAGCACCGGCCCGCGGGAGTCCAGCTTGATCGCCAGCGCCACCAGCGTCAGCAGCGGGGCAAGCGCCAGCAGCAGCAGCACACTGGCCGTCAGGTCGAATGCGCGCTTTTCCAGCATGTCCCATTCGCTCAGCGGACGGCGCTGCAGTACTGTCAGCGAAAACGGCCCGAACCGTTCAACCGGCCAGCCATGGCAATCCTCGGTCATCAGCGATGGCACGACATAGACATCCGCCAGCACGCCACGCAGTCGCCACAGTACGTCCATGACATGCTGCTGTCCGCACGCGGGGGGAAAGCATATGATGACCGCATCGATATGATCCTCACGCGCGCGCAGGACCAGTTCTTCCACCGTGCCATCACTATCGCCGCCCTGGTCATCAAATGTCCCGACGAGGCGGAACATGCGCTGCATGCGCGTATTGATGCGGGTGGCCATCTGTGTGGCCTCGCTGCCCGATCCGATGATCGCCACCTTGCGCGCAAGACGACGGGTCATTGTCGGCGTGTGCAGGATGTATGTCCCGACACACCGTTCCACGAACAGGATGGCCACCACAAAGACCAGCCATTCCATTCCCATGCGCACCGTCACGCCAAACGGCCATGACAGCATGACCAGAACCGTACAGAACACGACCTCACCAAAGGCCACGGGCGGAAGCAGGTAACGGATCTGGACAGAAATCTTGGTTATGTCGGGAATGTCGAGGAGGGGAACATTCTTGGGAAACAGGAAAAACGCCCCCGCCGCCATGATATTGGCAAGCAGAAGGGCGCCAGACAGTTCATCGGGGGTATCGTATATCCTCTGCCAGGCAATGCAGGCCACAACGGCGAGGCACACGCAGAATGCATCAGACAGGACCACAACCTGGGGCAGGACAGGATGCCGGTAGGAAAAGCTGTCATCCACGCCACGCGCCGTATGGATGCGCCGGGGAATGCTGTCGAGACCGGATGGTAGCGACGACAGGTCCGTTTCGCCATTCTTCAAGTGCCTGAGTGCCTCGCTCATTTTGAAACATCTCCTGTGGACGCGGAACACGACCTGACGTCGGGCAGGACCCGCCTGCCATTTTCCGCACTGCACAATCGAGTGCGAAATAATCCCCATTTATTGTTGTTTTTTACATGAATCGGGTAACCCCGCTTCCTGATGCCGGAATATTCTGTGTATTTTGAGGCGAAAATATGTCACGACATCAATACATGGAAGGAATTTCCCAATCATATTTTATTCATAAAACCCGATCATTTTTATATTTCCGTTATTTTATCGTAACGATACAGGCCAGAAGAGACAAAACCACGGACATTCAGTAAAAACCGCCAACCATACCGCGTGAAATCCCGCCCGGATTTCACGCATGCGCTGGTATCTTCCTACTGTCGGCCGTAGGTATCCTCGAACCGGACAATGTCATCCTCACCGAGATAGGGACCGGACTGGACCTCGATCAGGGTCAGGGGTATGCGCCCCGGGTTTTCCAGCCGGTGCATACATCCTAACGGCAGATAAACACTTTCGTTTTCCTGCAACATAAGTTTTTCCTCATTTCGCGTCACGATGGCGGTACCACTGACAACAACCCAGTGCTCCGCACGGTGAAAATGTTTCTGCAGGGATAGTTTCTGGCCCGGATACACTACGATCCGCTTGACCTGAAAACGTTCCCCCTGGATCAGCCCTTCGTAAAAACCCCAGGGCCGGTAACACCGATTGTGAATTTCGGCTTCCGTTCTCCTGGCCATTTTCAGCTGAGACACAAGGGCGGACACGTCCTGCGCATAATCACGGTGAATCGCAAGCACGGCATCCGATGTCACTACCAGCACGATATCCGTAAGCCCCGCTACCGCCGTCAGCATGCCCTCACTGCGCACGTAACAGTTATGGGACTGTTCCAGCACGACATCGCCCACCACGACATTGCCTGCCGCATCCTTATCGCCCAGTTCCCATAATGCATTCCAGTTCCCGACATCCGACCAGCCAAGATCGGCGGGTATCACGACCGCACGATCCGTCCGTTCCATGACGGCATAATCGATACTGACATTGGGGCACCGCATGAAGGACGCAGTTTCCAGCCTGCGAAACGTCAGGTCGCTTTCGCTGTGCAGCAACGCATGGCGCACATTTTCCAGAACATCCGGTTCATGCCGCTTCAGTTCTGCCAGAATGACGGAAGCCGGGGCCAGGAACATGCCTGAATTCCACAGGTAGCCCCCTTCGTTCAGCATTTCGGTCGCACGCAGGCGATCGGGCTTTTCAATAAAACGGGCGACGCGGTACACGTTATCGTCAGCATCGCCGGAATGCAGCGGCGCACCAAGCCGTATATAACCGTAACCGGTTTCCGGCACGTCGGGCTTCATGCCGAATGTGACGATGTATCCTTCACGCGCCACGGTCATGGCTTTTTCCAGAACTGCAGGCAGGCGCTCGGGATAACGGAAAACGGCATCAGCGGCCATGATCCACAGGAGGGTCTCGGGGTCATCCTGCGCCGCCAGCAGCGCTGCAGCCGCAATTGCGGCTGCGGTGTTGCGCACGGCGGGTTCCAGGATGATCCGTCCGTCCTCACATCCATTTTCGCGCAACTGTTCTGCGACAAGAAAACGGTGCGCGTTGTTACACACCACAATCGGAGGTGCAAAGGCCGTGCCCGTAGCGCGCTGCAGCGTTTCCCCGATCATGGTCCGGCTGGAAGCCAGTGCCCAGAACTGTTTGGGGTGGCTTGCGCGTGAAACGGGCCACAGCCGCGTACCCGTGCCACCGGACAGGATAACGGGCGTAATGGTTCGGTTACGGGGTTCGGGCGTGGATACGGTTACATCCGTTGCTGTCATAAACGTCATGGATCGTGACTCCGTCCTGCGGTTTTCATGCTGCACGTATCCGCTGTTTCCCGATGGGGAACAGAAACCGGTCATGTCGGACATTGATGTTGCGGAATGCACTTAGCCTGAATTTTTTTGTCAAGAATGTGGTGGGCAAACATATTTTTGTCGTGATCATGCCTTTGTGTAGCATCCGTGTGACATCTTCCGGGTTACGGAACATGCACCCCTTATTACTTTTGGTTTTATTAAACCGGCTTTGAAAAGCTTTGAATTCCGGCCTGTTCCGGACAGCAGGCCGCGATACGAGATCAGGGAGGTCCAGGTGCGAATTGCTATGATTGGTGGAGGCTACGTTGGGTTGGTCTCCGGTACATGTTTTGCTGAATTTGGCACCGATGTTGCCATTGTTGAAACCAACCCGGACCGTCTGACCGCCCTGCGTGAAGGGCGCATACCGATTTACGAACCCGGTCTGGACCGCCTGGTGGAAGAAAATGTGGAAGCCGGGCGCCTGACATTCGGGGACGACATCGCCGCCGCGGTCAAAGGGGCTGACGCCGTATTCGTCGCTGTTGGCACGCCGTCACGCCGGGGCGACGGGCAGGCGGATACAAGTTATGTTTACGCCGCCGTGGAACAGATCGCCCGCGTGGCGGACGGGTACACCGTCATTGTCACCAAATCGACCGTGCCGGTGGGAACGGGCCGTGAAATTGCACAGATCATACGCAAGACGCGCCCCGACCTGGATTTCGATGTCGCATCGAATCCGGAATTCCTGCGGGAAGGCAATGCAATTCAGGATTTCATGCGCCCTGACCGTGTCATTATTGGCACAGACCAATATAAACCGGAGGGCACGGAGCGGGCACAGAATATCCTGCGCAAGCTGTACCGTCCGCTCTATCTGCTGGAAACGCCCATTGTCTTTACGGGACTGGAAACGGCGGAACTGATCAAATATTCCGCCAATTCATTCCTCGCGATGAAAATTACCTTCATCAATGAAATCTCGGACCTGTGTGAAAAGGTCGGTGCCAATGTGAATGACGTGGCGCGTTCCATCGGACTGGATGGACGTATTGGCAAGAAATTCCTGCATCCCAGCCCCGGCTTTGGTGGTTCGTGCTTTCCCAAGGATACCCGCGCACTGACGGCAATTGGCCGCAATGCGGGATCCCCCGTGCGCCTGATCGAGACCACGGTCGCGGTCAACGAACAGCGCATGAAGGACATGGGCGAACGTGTCATTACCTTTGCCGGCGGGGATGTGAGTGGACTGACCATCGGCGTGCTGGGACTGACCTTCAAACCCGAAACCGATGACATGCGTGAAGCCGCCTCCATTCCCGTTCTCGACATGCTGGACAAGGGTGGTGCAAAGATCCGTGCATTCGATCCCGCAGGCATGACCACGGCGCGTCCCGTGCTACCGCAATCCGTGACCTACTGCACGGATGCGCTGGATGCCGCGAAAGGGGCAGATATCCTTGTCGTGCTGACGGAATGGAATGAATTCCGCTCGCTTGCCCCGGAAAAACTGGCCGCGGAAATGAAAGGCCGCAAAATCGCGGACCTGCGCAATATATGGGATCCCAAGGCCATAAAGGATGCCGGGTTCGAGTATATTTCGCTTGGGCGACCGGATGGGGTACAGCCTCATCAGGCATAACGCACGAAACCGGGCCATGCACCGCATGGCCCGGCCAGAACCCGCCGATCCCCCTGATCATACAATCACAAGCGAAAAGAAATTGTGATGTACAGGCTGAAGAAAAGTGCCTGAATTGCATTCGCGGCACATTCGACAAGGCACGCAGCCGTTTAAAAACGACCTGCTAAAAAAGAATGAAATTTCCTACGCGCCGCCTTTTCCCAAAAAGGCGGCGTTATTTGAGGCTTTTTGGGAAAAGCTCCACCCAAAACTTTTGGTCGTGACCTGTTGTCAGGAATGGCACAGCCTGCGCCTGAGTGCCGCCGCCACCTGACGGATCATGGCCGGCAGGAATGCAGGCCTGCGCATGATGCGCCGGATGATTGCCCCCACCGCCCCCGCGCGCAGCGCCACGGACACGAAATAGGAATCATCCAGCCGCTGCAGTCCCTCGGCGCGCTGGTGGAGCAGATCCACCAGTTCGGGATCATTGCGGATACGCGGGTCACGCGCCAGTGCCAGCGCGGTGTCATGCATGTCCCGATAGGCAATGACCGTGCGCGACATGCCGGATGCACGCCTGCTGACACTGCCTTGACGCTGCGTATACAGGTACGTGGCGTGATCGATCAGGAAAAACCTGCCACCCGCCATAAGGAAAGCGACCATAAGCAGGAAATCCTCCCCGTGCCGCACCACGGGGTCATACCGTATGGCATGGGCAAGCATGAATTCCCGTCGGAACACGGGCTTGAGCAGTCCCCAGTCAAACCCCTCCCCGCCCGATCGGTTATGGGCAATGTAATCACGCAGCCCGATGGGTGTACGCGGCACCTGCCCCGCCCCCATTGCCCGTCCCGTCACCTGTCCGGCCATGGCGTCGTAATAGGCCAGGTCATCCGCCACCGCGTCACAATCCCCTACCGCCGCGCGGGCCATCAGCACCTCCAGCCGATCGGGTGCAAAGGCGTCATCGGCGTCAAGAAACGCGATCCAGTCGCCCCGCGCCGCCCCCAGCCCTACGTTCCGCGCGACCGAGGGACCCCCGTTATATGGCGTGGACATGACGCGGATACTGTCATGCGCACGCGCCAGCCTGTTCAGCAGGTCTGGCGTCCCGTCGGTGGAACAGTCATCCACTATGATGATTTCCAGCGGCGCATGCGTCTGTTCCAGCGCGGAACTGACGGCACGCATGATAAAGGCCTGTGCATTATACGTCGTAATGACCAGACTGACGGACATGGGAATGTTCATGGGATACGTCCTGTCATGCTGTCGTAAATTTTTTCCAGTGTTGCTGCCCAGTGGGCCAGATCATGCCGTCGCGCCACGAATTCGGGACCGGCGGCAGACATGCGCGCAGCCAGATCGTCATCGCGCAGCAGGTCCAGCAGGCGTGCCGCCAGCGTTGCGACATCCCCTTCGGCAAAGGCAAAGCCTGTCGTGCCATCGACAATGCCCTCCGTCGCCCCGCCCCGTGCCGATGTCACGACCGGAACGCCACAGGCCTGCGCTTCCAGCAGGACCAGACCCATGCCTTCCGCATCGCCATTGGCGGCGGTAACACTGGGCAGGCAGAAGACACGCGCCTGTTCCAGCAGCGGCTGCATTTCCGATGCGGAGTAGCGGCCATAAAACGATACGCCATCCAGCCCTTCGGCAAGACGGGTCAGCATCGGACGTTCAGGCCCATCACCGGCAATAATCAGTTTTGCGGCGGGTAGCCTGTCCCGCACGATGCGAAAGGCTTCAATCAGATAACGGCAGCCCTTTTTTTCCACCAGCCTGCCCGCGAACAAGATCACCGGCGCCCGCCTTGCAACCGGCTGACCCGTATGGTGAAAGCGATGGACATCAATCCCGATGGGGCAGACATGAATACGCTGTTCCGGCAGTCCCGCGCGCAGTGCCGCCTCGCGTATGCTCTGGGATACGGCGACAAAACTGACTTCCGGCCGGGTGGCCAGATGCCGCAGCCTGCGCGGATAGGCACGCCAGCGCCGTCCCCCGCCGCCTGTGGCGAACCACTGCATATGGGTCGTAATATCCGATCCGTGCAGCGTGACCAGCAATGGCACATTCAGCGCACGCGCCACGGGCCATGCCTCCACCCCGTCAAAGCCGAAATGGGCATGTACCAGTACCGGGTCCACCGCACGCGCCAGTTTCATCATGCCCGGCACGGGACGTTCCAGACAGCGCGCCCCCATGCCGATCAGGCGCTGGACAAACGTGGGCGGCCCATCATGCAGGGCCCGGACGGCCATGCCATCCAGCGGCAGCTGGCCCACCGTACGCTCCCCGATCAGGACCGGCCGCCAGCGTGTCAGCGCACGTGCCTGGTCACGCACGAATGTTTCGGACCAGGGCAGGATCTGCGTGCGATAGATTGCGACACAGGGCCGGGTCAGACCGGAAATGCCCGTCCCTGCCTGCGACAGCATCTTCATGCCGCCACGGCCTGCGGTACGACAGCAGCCGACGTCATGGCCGCATCACTGCCCTGCCCGCGATGGCAGGCCCGGTCGGTGCGTGAAGATTCCCGGCCAAACCGGCGCACGAGCGGCGCCAGCAGCACGCCCAGCACAAAGTCCTTCTGCATGGCGCGGCTGCCAAATGTCCAGAATGACCGCTCGCTATACCCCCCGTCACGCACCAGTTGCACAAAGGCCGCAATACGATGCGGCAGGGTGCCGGAACAGACCTCGGCACGGCGGGTATAAAGCGGCTCCAGCTTACGCCATGCCTCGGCAGCCACGCGGGCACGGGCACGCAGGGGTTCAGGCCACTCCGCCATCTGCGCCAGGTCGGCGAACATGTTGCTGTCCTGCACCGTCATCCGTGCCAGATAGCGGTAGGTATCGGCCCGGTCTTCCAGACGGTAGCGCCAGCGGTCCACGAATGTGGGCTTGGTCCGCTTGCCCGACCCAACCGTATTGCCCCCGTGCAGACGGTATTCCGTCAGTTCGTCATTCAGATAGACAATGGTGCCGACACCGGATGCGACAAGGAAGAAAAACAGGTCATGTCCCATTTCCTTGCCCGGATTGTAATGATCCCCCATGCGGGCCCACAGGGCGGATGCAGGCTTCAGTTCCGCGCGGAATGTCTGCATGAAACCATAGGAGAAACACCATGGCTGCAGGGTTAGCGGCCGCGATACCGCGGGTATGGGGGGCGTTGCGTAAAATGGCGAGATGGGCGCACGCTGTTCATTCACCAGATGCGCGTTGTGAAAGACCATCATGACATCGGGATCATTCACGAACGCCTGCCTGACACGCGCCAGATTGTCGGGTTTCCAGAAATCATCCTGGTCACAGAAGGAAATCAGGTCACCTGAACTCAGGCTGACCGCACGCATGAAATTGCCCTTGTAGCCCAGACGCTGCGCATTGCGGTGGACATGCACCGGAAAGGGCGCCGTACGGGCAAAATCGGCCACGATATCCAGCGTGGTGTCGGTTGAACCATCATCCGTTACGACCAGTTCGACCGGCAGGCACGTCTGCGCCGCCAGACTGTCCAGTTGCTCGCGAATATGGGCAGCCCCGTTATAGGTTGCCATGACAACCGAAATGCGTAGCCCGTTATCACCTGCCTCAGTCATGTTTCTCGCTCTTTCCTAATACTTTGCGCAGGGACAGGCCTGCCTTCAGACGCGCGTGTCGGGATAGGCCTCGGGCGTCAGGATACGCTGCACGATTTCAGGCCAGCTATGGGCATCAAGCTCGATCACGTCCGTAGACTGCAATGCTGCATCGATCGCCCGCCCGATCGACTGCGCATCCCCCGGCCGGTAGCCGTACCGGCCGGCCGTGTCATTCAGTGCGAAATCGGGACAGACGGCAGGAATGCCGAACAGGGCGAACTGCCGCAGCTTGAGTGAGGTATCCAGCAGGTAGCGCGGCGTATTGGCATCCCGATAGGGGGCGACGCCAAAACTGGCGTGCTGGAGGTAGGACAATGTCCGTTCAAATGCCATTTCAGGGTGGATGATGATATTGGGCGCATCCAGCCCGTCTGCCGCATGCCCCGCGCCAATGATATGAAAATCGATATCCGGCCGCAGCTTTGCCGCGATCTGGAAAAACGTGCGGTCAAACAGCATCGACCCGATCGAGACACAGCTGGTCCGACCGGGCGTATAGGGATTGGGATAGGTTTTTTCAGCAATGCCGCGGTCAATGCCATGTGGCGCAAAAACTGCTGAACGCGCATGCGGCAGGCGTTCCAGCAGGTAGCGCGAGGGCATGCGCACCGTATCGATCATATCGAAATTTCGCACGAAATCATTCTTGATGGTATCCGCACAGCCTACGACTTCCAGATCGTCAGACATCAGGTAAATAATGCGGGCCGTCGGATTAAGTTTCCTGACATCGGAAATAAATATCGGCGCCATGCCGGATTCAATAAAAACAGTATCGGCGCGCCGTATCCATTTTCGCGCAATGGCAGGCAGCATCTGGCGATATAGCCAGAACAGCCCCCGCTCCACCGGTGCGAGCGCCGCACGGCGCATGTTGAACGGGTGCCATTTCATGCGCCACAAGTAACATTCCACACCATCCACCCTCTCCACGCGGTTGGCGCGATCTGCAAGGCTTGCGCGTGTATCCCCCCGCCGCAGCGACAGCGTGCTCAGCCCGATGGACAGGAACGCGGTCGGGCCACGGCGCGCCATTTCCGCCGCAATGAAATGAACACTTGCCTTGCGCAGACTCCTGAAATCATGAACGGAAATAAACAGGGAGCGCGTCATGGAACTCTGGTCTCCTGCCGTGCGCCACGCTGGCGGCAGACCGCATGCACATGGCGTACGGCCCACGGGTTCATAGCAATTGCGCAAACATGCCGGGACCATCGTCGCGGCCCCTTTTACGCCGCGCCAAATCCACAGTGTGATTGCGGCAAGATCATGACATGATCGTGCCGTGATAAAGGCGGCGCCACAAAGAATTGTGTAGGCACATTTTGAATGTTTTCTACATTTATATTCTGATACGCTCTGTCTGCCATACCAGAATCACTGTATTGCCTTAACCACGCCACGCAATCCACGCACCGGGGGGACCTGCTGATGTCGTCTGTGACAGAAACGTCCGGAACGGAACGAAATTATCTGCATCAACTGACATCGCTGCGTGGGGTCGCCTGTCTCGTCGTGCTGTTTGGCCATGCCATACAGGTGTTCCGGTACAGCAACCCGCAACGCAATGCCCCGCAGGCAGCCGTGCATGACATTGTGACATATGCCTTCAATGCGGAAGCGGCCGTGGTTCTGTTCTTTGTTCTAAGCGGGTGCGTCCTCTCCCTGTCGTTGCGCAAATACGCGCATATGACGGGACGGGTCATAGGCAGTTTCTATATCAAGCGCGTGTTCAGGATCTATCCGCTACTGTGGTTTTCCATCGGGCTGGCCATCATCAGCATGGTCATTGCACGCGGCTGGGTGGCTGACGGCGTGTTTGTCGGCTGGCTGGCGCGTAACCTGCAGACACCCATATCTGTCCGCAACACGATCATGTCGGTCGCGGGCGTTTTTACCCGCTACAACGGACCAATGTGGTCGCTGCGGGTGGAACTGATGTATTCCGTCGCCTTTCCGTTCCTGTTCTGGCTGGTACGTGCGCCACGGTTCCGGCTGGCCACGCTGTGCGTGCTTGCAGCCATCGCCCTGCTGCCGGTTCCACATGAAGTGGGAACGGTGTTTGCGCTGTCCTTTGGGGTTGGGGCGCTGATCCCGCTGCTGCCTGCCACCCTTCCCCCCCGGCACGGGCTTTATGCGCTGATCGCACTGGCGGTAATGTTATATGACCGCTACGCGCTGGCCGGGCTGAACCTGCCCGAACGTATTCCCGACATGATTGAAACCGCAGCGGCCTTCGTGCTGATCCGTGACCTGTACGCATCGGGACGGCAGTATCGCGTGCTGCTCAGCCGGCCGGTCATCGCCATCGGGGAACTGTCCTACGGCATTTACCTGCTGCATCTGCCCATCATGCTGATCGTGTTCAGCGTGGGGGGGCATGTACTGGGAACCTCCGCCCTTCTGTCGCATCCTTCGCTGACGCAGGCGGGAGTGGGGATCGTAACCGTCGTGCTGACAACCGCGCTTGCAGCCATAACCTACAATGTACTGGAACTGCCGCTGCATAACCTGGGTCGGCGGCTGGGCAATGCGATGCTGGTGACGGTCTCCCCTGCCCGCGCGGTTTCACCCCGGCAGGGTGCGGATACCCATGTCTCGCGCATCTGATACTGGAATTTTCATGTCCAATACAGCGCATGCCCGTCTGTCCGCCCGCCCCATGACCAGCGCACCCGCCTTGTCACAGGCGGATGGCATATCGTGGCTGGTGGTGGCCGGCGCGATCTTCAACCTTGTCCTGTGCTTCATCAATACACGGCATGTCATCACGATCCGCAGTTCGGAAATCGTGCTGTGTGAACTCGCCATCATTTTCCTGGCGTTTATCGAAGTGCGCAACACCATATCCCCCGCGGTGGTGCGCATTACCGGTGTCATGATCTGTTTCGAGATCGGGGCAAAACTGATCAATCCCCGGCTGGACATGAAGATCCTGCATGACCTGGCCATTGCGTATGTATTTTACCAGCTGGGCACCCGCTCCACCCTGCGTTCCGGTGAACGCACAATGTGGGCGATGATGGCCATGATCATGTTCGTGGGCTTTTTTGAACTGCTGTTCACCAATCTGTTCGGCACGATATTCGATGTCTGGACCTATTACGTGAACAAGGGCGTCATCAGCAGCAGCACGGTCAACTACAGCAATACGAACCTGTTTATCAGCGGGAACCGCGGGGCAGCAGCCTCCCGCACATTTTTCCAGTCCATATTCGGTTCACACCGCGTGTCCTCGCTGTTTCTGGAACCGGATTCACTGGGCAATTTCTCGGCCATCGGGTTTGCATGGTGCCTCAGCACGCATCTGGGGTCACGGCTGCGGCATGCGGTCCTGTTCTTCCTGTCAGCGCTGTGCTTTGTGCTGGCGGATTCCCGTTTTGCCTCGGGCTGTGCGCTGGGCATGATCATACTGCGCATGACGCCGCTGTACCGTTCGCGCTTCGTGGTGTTCGCCATGCCCGTCACGGTGATGTTGGGCCTGATGCTGCAGGGCGCCAACCATGAAATGCCCGGTATCCTGCCATCCATCATCGGGGATAATTTTTCCGGTCGCCTCCTGTTTTCAGGCCGGCTGCTGGATTACTGGAACCTGCCCCAATGGTTCGCGATGGCCCCGTCGCAAGTGTACACGGCCGATACGGGTTATGCCTATATCATCAACAATCTTGGCCTGCCGCTTACGCTGTTCCTGCTGGCGCTGTTTACCCTGCACCCGGCACGCACCGAAGCAGCCGTGTCGATGAAGGCGATGATCTCGCTATATTTTTCCACCT
The DNA here is from genome assembly GCF_018491655.1 of Komagataeibacter oboediens. Lineage (NCBI taxonomy): Bacteria > Pseudomonadati > Pseudomonadota > Alphaproteobacteria > Acetobacterales > Acetobacteraceae > Komagataeibacter > Komagataeibacter oboediens. The sequence continues at coordinate 124,549 of NZ_JABLUU010000009.1, forward strand.
CCCTGTGCATCGGCGCGTCGGTCTTTACCATCAAGACGGCGGCGCTCCTGTGGTTCCTGTATGGCACGACCAACAGCGTCATTGCGCCATCGGAACCCGAAGTCAGGGAAAAGGCACCTGAACGCCTGAACTCATTCCGTTTCAACCGGCTTGTGCCCTCAGCGGAGCATATTGCATGACATTACCCCATTCCTCCCGCCCGCGGCGCTGGCTACTATGCGGCTGCCTGATCGCGACTGCGCTTGCACTTCCTGCGGGCCGACACGCGGATGCGCAGACCTATCGGGGCGTCAACCTGGCGGGGGCGGGCTATTCCTCATCCAAACTGCCTGGACGTTACGGATACGATTATCTCTATCCCAAACCTGCGGAGGTGGACTACTTCACCGCGCAGGGCATGAACACCTTCCGCCTGTCGGTATTGTGGGAACGCCTGCAACCTGCCCTGAACGGCCCGCTGGATGAAAAGGAACTGCAGCGCGTGCAGCAGTTCATCGCCTATGCACAGGGCAAGGGTGCCACAACGGTGCTCGATATCCATAACTACGGACGATATCGCGGGCAGGAAGTTGGTTCCAACGCCGTGCCGGATGCGGCCTTTGCCGATTTATGGGCACGGCTGGCGCAGGCCCTGGGTAACAATCCGCATGTCCTGTTCGGGTTGATGAACGAACCACAGCAGCATTCAGCCGAGGCATGGAAAAATGCCGTGCAGGCCGCAATTGACGCCATCCGCAAAACGGGCAGCCACAACATCATCCTCGTGCCCGGTATCGGGTGGGACAGCGCGCTGGGCTTCGCCAAGCTGAATGGCGATGCGCTGGGGCAGTTGCATGATCCCGACAACCGTCTGGTTTATGAAGTGCATGAATATTTTGATCCCGATGCATCGGGCACCAAACCGGCATGTATTTCACAAGACCAGGCTATCGGTCGCCTCAAGCCCTTTACCGACTGGCTGCACGCCCACAAGGCCCATGGCTTCCTTGGGGAATTCGGGGTCAGCCGCCAGCCGGAATGCGTGGCGCTGCTCAAGCCGATCCTGTCGCACCTGCGCGATAATGCGGATGTCTGGTCCGGCTGGACCTATTGGGCGGCGGGCCCTCTATGGGGCAATTACATGTTTACGCTTGAACCCGACCACGGTCAGGACCGCCCCCAGATGGAGGCCATTAAGCCTTTCCTAAGCCAAAGCGCGCCATAACGCGGCTTCACGCTACCGGGTGGATAGAAGAACAAGGGATTTGAATATGGAAATACAGACATTCAACGTCGCAGGCATAATCCTGCTTACCCCCCCGCGTTTTGGTGATGAACGTGGTTATTTTTCAGAAACATTCAACGCCGCCCGCATGAAGGAAATCGGGATTCCCGGCCCCTTCGTGCAGGATAACCACAGCCTGTCACGCGCGCGCGGCATCGTGCGTGGGCTTCATTGCCAGTTATCCCCCCACCCGCAGGGCAAGCTGGTCCGTTGCACCCGTGGCAGCATATGGGATGTGGGGGTGGATATCCGTGCGGGTTCCCCAACGTTCGGGCAATGGGTGGGGGCGACCCTGTCGGAAGAAAACGGGTCCCAGTTATGGATCCCGACGGGTTTCCTGCATGGTTTCTGCACGCTGAGCGAAAATGCCGAAGTGCAGTACAAATGCACTGATTACTGGGACCGCGACTGTGAACGATCGGTCCGCTGGGACGACCCGCTACTGGCCATCGACTGGCCTGTTACGCCAAAGGACGCGATCCTGTCCGCAAAGGATGCCGACGCCCTGCCGTTCTCCAGTGTTGATGACTGGTTCCATATGTAAAAGACGGCCAGATGCGGCCCGTCCCTGATCCTGTCCCCCTGAAAGAAGAAGGAAGCACATGCTACATAATCCGTCGATTCTGGTAACAGGAGGGCATGGACAGCTTGCTACCGCGCTGGCCGGTCATGAAGGTGTCATGCGGGTCGGGCGACCGGATTTCGATTTCGACCGACCCGGGACAATCGATCAGATCATGGCGGAAAATACACCCGAATTCGTCGTGAACGCTGCGGCCTGGACTGCCGTGGACGCAGCGGAAACAGATGCCGAAGGGGCTACAAGGGCCAACCACGCCGGCCCGGCCCGACTGGCTGCCGCATGCCGGGCGCGGGGCATTCCGCTTATCCATATCTCGACCGATTACGTTTTCAGCGGCGACAAGGGCAGTCCGTATATGGAAACTGATCCTGTTGATCCACGCTCGGTCTACGGCAGTACCAAGGCGGCCGGGGAACAGGCGGTATTGGCGGCACAGCCTGACAGTATCATCCTGCGGACGGCCTGGGTCTATTCACCCTATAACCGCAATTTCGTGCGCACCATGGTCGAAGCCGCAGCCAGGCGGCCTACCCTGCGGGTTGTCAGTGACCAGATCGGCAATCCGACCAGCGCAGACGCACTGGCGCAGACCATCATGCACATCATCCGGCAGATCCGTGAGACCGGTTGGAAATCGGATTATGCCGGAATTTACCACGCAGCCGGCCAGGGTGCGACAAGCTGGTATGACCTGGCCTGTGCCGCGGTTGCCGCTGCGGCCAGGCATGGCAACCCGCAACCGGTCATGGAACCCATTACCACCGCCGACTGGCCAACACCGGCCCGGCGCCCGGCGGATGCGCGGCTTGACTGCACCCGCCTGCAGGAAACATTTGGCCATGCGCCCGGTCCGTGGCAGCCCGAAGTGGAGCGTGTGGCGGAACTGATCGTGTCACAGCAGGGATAGACACACCTTACGGACGTCCCCATGTCTGCCGCATGCGTTCGGTCGCACGCGTCATTGCGGCACGATAGAGTTGCCGCCGTGATACCGCGCCGGGAAAACGGGCCAGTTCCCGCCGTAGCAGACTGCCATGCATGAAATAATGGCGCACGAAATGCGTCTGTCGCAGCAGGCTTGCAATATACCTTTTCTGGTCCAGAACGGGATGCACAAAGGTATGGCCACTGACCGGCAGTACAAGGTCCGTCACCAGGATGGGGGGAAACCAGGCGTAGCGCGAAACATCGCCATAGCGCGCCAGCGGGACGAAAGTCAGGTCAGCCGCCGCGACCTCCGACGCAACAAAGGCTTCCCCCAATGGCCAGAAGCCCGTTTCATCCATATTGACTGACATCGCACGTCGCCGCTGCGCCAGATGTTTCAGGGCACGCGCGGAAAAGAAAGAAATACAGTTTAGTGATGCCCGTAACTGCCCCGCAGGGTAAGTACCGGTATGGAAGCGGTTCCAGTACCATTGCGGCCCCGCATCCAGCGGATGGGATACGAAATCGGCTTCATCGGCAATCATGTCCGCAAGCAGCCGGACGCCGTTTCCCCCAATACAGGCGTCATATTCCACAAACAGGTAATAATCATAATCCGGGATCCGGTCATGGACCTGATAATGGGTATAGTCCGCGTTCCACCATAACAGGCTGCCTTTTTCAAACCGGTTGGCAAACCCCAATGCCAGCATGTCCGCGTTACATGTGCGCAGTACGCGTTCATACGGAATGGTTCCCGCAAAACCGTTTGTTTCATCAATGGAGACAAAAACATCAACTTCCGAAAATGTTGACTGCAACCTTTTTAACTGCTGGTGCACGAAGCTGTCCCATGTATAGGTTTTCAATACAACCGCACATCTTTTTTCCGCGATCACGTCAGCCATCCTGCGTCACTGGGTCGGGCCGCCTGCACAATACAGTATGATTATCCTGTTTTACTGGATTCCTAAGTATGAAGAATGAAGACCGAAACGACCCTGAAACCATAAAATGCATGAATTTCCCTCATTCCTGTCAAATATTGTATATTTCAGGCGATCATAATAATCACATCAACGTGTGGTAAATAATATCTTTATATTTACATTGAATGCAGCCCAATTATCTGCTTTTAACATCAATGGTCCATGCGACACACAACCTTCCCCCCGATCCGCAGACATGATGATCCGGCCATCGGATTGACGAAATCGGAATACAGAAATGTCCAATACGGAAATATCATTCATTCGCTCCAATATTCCGAAGATAAGTCAGGTATCCGACGGCATCATCGAAATGGAAAATTCTGGCATCTACACCAATTACGGACCAATAAACCAGAAATTCGAAAAGCAGC
>NZ_JABLUU010000010.1:0-125199 GCF_018491655.1 Komagataeibacter oboediens
CCCCATGCACCAGGGCGCAGTCATCCACAGCAAGGCTTCCTTACAATTTTCAACCGTAGCAAAGGAGTCGCCGCCTGTAGGCTGGTGATTGCCGGCAGGACCGCTTGGGATGTGAAAATGATGGGGGTGAGTCTGAGGGTTTGGAACAGGGCCAAACCGCGTTCAAACCGGTCTGGACGTGTCAGAACGTCCCCGGAAAGCGCATCGCTCATCATGGGTTTAATCGTGGGTTCAGATTTGAAGAAATCCGTAACCTACTGATTTAACACTAATTTTTAAGGAAAGGTGGCTCCCGAAGTAGGACTCGAACCTACGACCCAGCGATTAACAGTCGCTTGCTCTACCAACTGAGCTATTCGGGATCAGCGTTGAGCAGCTTATAGCCACACAGGCGGGGGGGCGTAAACCCCCCTTTTGAACTTTTTTTCAAAAAGGGGAAAAAGGGAACCCGGACCGGCTAAAAGCACGGTAGAGCCTTCGCGGAGCAGGAGAAACTGTAGGCAATGGAAGAAGATAACAGGGCAGGGCAGCCAATGCGCCTGCTGCGTCGGGCCGTTGTGCCGCTGCTGGTCGGGGCAGGGTGCGCCGTCGTGGGCGGGCAGTGGCTGCAAAGCCGGCAGCAGGCCCGCATCGTGCGGCATGATGATGAACTGCTGGATGGCGAACCCCATGACCTGACGCTGTCCTGGCCTTCCGCTCAGGCCTCGACCCTGTACAATGTCGCCCTCAGGCAGGACTTCTTTTCCCAGTATCATCTGGATGTGCACCTGCAGCCCGGCGCGCTGACGGGGCGGGACGCCATTGCCGACCTGCAGGCGGGCCGCAGCATGGCCGCGGTGGCCCCGGTGCTGTCATGGCTTCAGGCCTATCAGGCGAATGCGGACCTGCCCGCCCGGCTGGTCATGGGGCTGCAGGCGGGGACATTCCGCCTGCTGGTGCGCAGGCGGCTCAGGATTGCCAAGATCGAGGACCTGGTGGGCCGCAGGATCGCCGTGCTGAATGCGGACATGGCGGACCGGCTGTTCTTTTCCGTTATCCTGCGCCGCAAGGGCCTGAACCCGGATACGGCGCCCGACTGGGTGATCCTGCCCCCCGACCAGATTGACGACGCCCTTGCGGCAGGCACGGTGGATGCGGTGGCGCTGCATGACCCGCTGGCGTGGCAACTGCTGAACAACCGGGCGCTGGATATGGTTGAACTGGTCAACAGCGTGAAGGGCCTGTACGCGGAACGCACGAATCTGGCGCTGGGCGTCTCGACGGACCTGCTGGACCGGACGCCCGGTGCTGCGGTGGCGCTTGTGCTGGCGCTGTCACATGCCGCGCGCTGGCTGCCCGAGCACATGGCGGAAGCGGCCACCCTGCTTGATGGCCGGGTGGATGGCATGGATCAGGACACGGTCCTGCAGATGATGCGCCATGAAGTGTTGGGCATAAGCCCGGTGGGCAACGACCTGAAGATCCAGATCGCGCGTTATGTCGATGAGCTCAAGCTGCTGGGCCAATTCCCCGACAGCCTTGATTCCGCAGGTTACGCCCGTCGGATTTCAGCCGATATCCTGCATCACGGGCATGGTGGAAAAGGTGGTGCAGGGCAGACGGGCTGAACTGCGGATACGGCGCGCCGCCCATTATATCCGTCCGGCAGCCCCATGCATGGGCTGCCGGGATGGGACGACTTTACCACGTATAGCCAATGCTTGCCTGCGCGTTGCGACGTTCGCCGTAATAGCACCATTCCTGATTATAGGAGGCATAGCTCAGGCAGTTCGCGACATAATTCTTGTCAAATAGGTTGCGGACACTGGCCGCGACGGTCCAGCCATGCAGCGACGGCGAAAGGTTGGACAGGTCATAGCGGGCCGATGCATCAAACACGGCATATTGTGGCACCCAGACGCTGCCGTAACTGGCCTCGCCACCATAGGATTTGTTGGAATAACGCATGCCCCCACCAAAGCCGAGGCCTTTTACCGGGCCGGATGGCATGGTGTAGAACGCGAACAGCGAGGCATTGCCCTTGCCGGACTGGATCAGCGGCTTGCCGGTCGAATCATCATGGACCTTCTGCACGCTGACCGCTGCGGTGATCATGAGGTTCCTGAACGGTTCGGCATGGGCTTCGAATTCGAAGCCGTCCGAATGTACCTTCCCGCTTTGCGTGCTGTAGCCCAGGTTGCCCACGGCAACCAGAACGTTGCTCTGTTCAATATGAAAACCCGCGGCCGTCAGCAGCAGCGACGTACCCGGAAGCTGGTATTTCAGTCCACCCTCAAGCTGCTTGCCAAGGGAGGGATCGGCCTGGCGGAACGTCTTGCCGCCATCATTGGAAACAGTGCCCGACTGCGGCTGGAATGATGTCGAGTAGCTGACATATGGGGCTAGCCCAAAGCGGAAATGATACAGGCCCGAGGCGCGCCATGTAATCTGCCGCGGACTTTCCGCCGAGGATGAGTGAGAGATGTATTCGTTCTGCTGTGACCGGTACCAGTCATTACGCAGGCTACCGGTCAGGACCAGTCCACGCCAGTGCATTTCATCCTGCGCGTACATGCCGATCTGGTGCGAATTGGTCTGGTAATTCACATATGGGCTCATGGCGGGAATGACCATGTGATAGTCCGGGTGCAGGACGTTCAGGTCGGGCGCGCTGCCATAAAATCCCTGTTCGGACGCGCTCTGCTGCATGTAGTCGAAGCCGAACATCATCGTATGCCGTACGGGGCCGGTACGGACATGGCCCTTGAACTGGCTGTCGAATGTCAGGTTATGCGTATGTTCATTCGTCCCGAAGGCGGAGCGGCTGAGCATATCCTCGCTTGTGTAATACCCGTTGTTATACACGCTGCGATAGATGGTCTTGATGTCGTCATACCGACCGCGGCTGGTGAAGCTCCAGTTGTCATTGAAACGGTGGTTGAAGATATAGGTGATGCTGCCCTGCCGGCGGTTGAATTTCTCGAACGATACATCGCCGTCATAAAAATCTCGGGGCAGGTAGCCATATGACGCGGGTTTGAGCGACCCGACCAGCGGCTCACCGCCATAGGTGCCATTTTCCGGATCGTACTGGTAATTGCCCAGAATGGTCAGCGTCGTCGGTCCATCCCCGCCGAAGGTAAAGGAGGGGCTGATGGAAAAGCGCCGGCTTCCCGTCCGGCTCATCTGGCTGTGCTGGCCATTGACCGTGCCGTACAGGCGATAGCGCACAAGGCCATTATCCGTCGCATACCCACCAACATCGGCATCCACGCGATAGAGGTCGAACATGCCGCCCGTCGTGGTGACGCCACCATAGAACTTCTGGTCGGTCGGCAGCTTGCTGGACAGTGCGACAAGGCCACCGGGGCTGGACTGGCCATACAGTGCAGATGCCGGTCCCTTCAGGATCTCGACCCGTTCCAGCCGGGATGTATCGGTCTGCGCTGTGGCATAGCCCGTGGGGCTGTCCTGCAGCTTGAGGCCGTCAAGGAAGGTCGGGACCGTAAAGCCGCGCAGGGCAAACTGGTCATAGCGCGTGCCTTCGCCCCCGCCACGCAGGTCCGGGGTAATGCCTGCCGTGTACCGCACGGCCTGGTTCAGGTTCAGTACCCCGCGCACGTCCATTTCGTTGCGGGTCACGACCGTCACCGACTGGGCGGTTTCAATCAGCGGGGTATCGGATTTCGTTGCCGAGGACGCGACCGTTGACGGCCTGCGTGCATGCACTTCCAGCTTTTCAGCCCGTGCGGTGGTCGTGCCCGGCTGGTCGGTCGCCTGTTTCGTGGTCTGGGTCCGGGCCGGATGGGTAGAATCGGACGTATCGACCGGATTCGCCGCAAGGGCATTCCCTGTCACCAGAAGGGAAAGCGGAAACACATAAAAAACCCTGCTGCGCTGCATGCCTGACCTCGTTCTTGGCGTTTTCTGCCGTTAGGAGGTGGGTTCTTAAGGTTAATGAGAATCATTTGCAACATATATCAAAACGTGTCAGCACGAATGGCAAGATCCGGTGGAGCGTTTTCTCTCAGTTTGGCAGCAGGGCCACAGTCAGCCGCACCGACCGGTCAACAGGTACGCAGGGAGTGAATGCGCCGTGCAGACCGTCCGGCAGGATGACGGGATGTGTCCAGACCAGATGATTACGGTCATTGCGACGGGCGGACAGGTGTTCCGGTTTTGGATAATGCATCTTCCTGACTTCCCCTTGGGGGAGGGGCGTAGGGGCATGGCGCGCAGCATGCACGACCGTATTCAGCAATGCGTATGCTAATCAGAACAAACCGTTTGAGGATGTTCAGCCGAATGCGGATGATGGCATGAACAGGCAGCTTCATGATGCCCTGCGCCAGAACGCAACCGTATGGTTGACGGGGGCATGACCGCGGAAACTGACCATGAACCATTGGTTGCCACAGTCATGTCCGTCGCGCGCGCACAGGCACAGCCCATGGAGCGTACGGATGAATATGGAACCGCCGCAACGACGGTACGCGCGTTTTATACAGCGCTGGGCGACGGGCAGGGGGACGATGCTTCAGCCATGGTCATCCCGGATAAACGCTCCAGACCGGCATTTTCTACCGCAGGCCTGACCGGGTTTTATGGGCGGCTGGCAGACCCCATCCACCAGGTGGATATTACAAAGGAAAACGCCGGCACGTTCCTTGTCCATTGTCACTATGCAACAAAATCATGTGTCTGTAATGGCGCGGCAATAATCACGACAACCATTCGCAACGGACGGAATTTCATACAGGGCATCCGGGCACTGAACGGCTGCCAGGTATTACTCTGGCAGAATGTGTGGGGATGCGATCGGGAATGACCTGTCATATTGCTGACAGGCCGGGCCGAGCTCATCCGGTGCGCCTTCTTTCCGTCCAGTCGCCGTGTCGGGATTGGAGAAGGGCGTAGGTCAGATCATGGACAACAGGGTTCTGCGGTCCAGCCCATGTTCGTCTTTCAGAATGATCGGGTTCCGGTTACGCGCCCTACGTGACAGGTGCACCTGTCACGCAGGGCCAGACGGATATGACAGCACGCGATGACGTCGCTGCGGGCAGGCTTTGCCGATGCCCGGTTTTTTGGAACCGGGCAGATGCACTGGTGCAATGACCGGCGTGCCCTCTGTCGGCATCTGTCCCGCGCCTCAGCGGGTGCTCCCCTTCAACTGACATATCCCGGAACTGAAGCGAAACGGGATATGTCTCATTTATGGGCATCAGGACGTTCCGCCCTGAGTGCCCGTTCGCCAAAAACAGCAGGTCCAGGCCCTAGCGCACGTCGCGGTAATAGGGCTGGGCCAGCGCCGCAGGGGCGGCCATGACCCGCCGCATGCGGTGCCACACCACAACCGGCACGATAATGAAGGCCATGGTGCCCACATACGGCAGCATGTTCAGGAATGCCGGATCAATCGGCCAGTTATGGGCCTGCCCGACAAAGGACAGAGCCGTCACCAGCCCGAACAGCAGCGCGGACAGGGTCACGATAACCGGGCGGTACCCCGCAAAGATCACCAGCGCCAGCGCGATCCACCCGCGCCCAGCCACCATGCCTTCCGACCACACGGGCACATAGGTCAGCGTCAGGTATCCCCCCGCCATGCCCGCCATCGCGCCGCCAAGCGTGACGTACCAGAACCGCATGGCCATGACCGGAATACCGGCCGCATCCGCCGCCGCCGGGTTTTCCCCCACCGCGCGCATGTTCAGCCCGTGGCGGGTGCGGAACATGACAAAATGCACCAGCGCGGGCAGGATGACGTAAATCGGCACGATCAGGATATTCTGCCCGAACAATGCCGGACCAATGACCGGAATGGACGACAGCAGCGGCACGGTGACATGGCCAAACGTTGTCGCAACCGGCTGCCCGGCATAGTTGTGGCCAAGTGCTGTGGACAGCCCCAGCCCCATGAAGGTCGTCGCCAGGCCACACAGCACCTGGTTCGCCCGCATCACCACGGCCCCGAACGCAAACACCATGCCGCCCGCCGCGCCGACCAGACCGGCGACCAGCAGCCCGACCCATGGCGAGGGAATGGACGCCACGGTCATGACAGCCGTGACTGCCCCCAGCGCCATAAGCCCTTCCACGCCCAGATTGGTCACGCCAACCCGTTCGGCCAGCACTTCGCCAAGGGCGGCCAGCGCCAGCACGCCACCCGCCAGCACGGCGGTGGCCAGCATACCCGTCAGTAGCGTGATCATGATGCTTTTCCCTTTGGCGTGGCGCCCGCCACCGGACGGTAATGGGCCAGTTCGTCGCCAATGGCGATCATGAACAGGATCAGCCCCGTAATGGCGAGGACAACCGACGCCGAAAGCTGCTGTGTCTGCATGACAATGCCCGAATCAAGGATCAGCGCCATAAGCAGTGCTGCGGGAATGACGTTCAGGCACGACCCGCGCGCCAGAACCGCCACCACGATCCCCAGATAGCCAAAATTGTTGGCCATGCCGCCCTGCAGCCGGTGGACCGTGCCCGCGACCTCAAACATGCCCGCAAGACCGGCCAGCCCGCCCGACAGCAGCATGACCGAAATGATGCGCAGCCGCACCGGAATCCCGGCATAGCGCGCGGCTTCGGGGTTGGCGCCACCAATGCGGATTTCATATCCCCACCGCGTGCGCGACAGCACCAGCGCCAGTCCGATCACGATCACGATGGCCACCGGAAAGCCCCAGTGCACGATGCCCCACATTTCGGGAATGGAAACCGACAGGCGCTGCGTCGATACCTGCGCCCCGCTGATCCGGTCCCGCCATGGCCCGGTGGTCAGGTAATAGGTCAGCAGCGAGGCAATGAAGTTGAGCAGCAGCGTGGTGATGATTTCATTCACCCCGGCATAGGCCCGCGCCAGCGTGGGCACGGCAATCCATGCCATGCCGCCAAGGATGCCCGCAATGGTCATGACCGGCAGTACCATGATGGCCGGGCCATGCAGCCCCAGGGCAACGCCGGTCGCGGCAATGGCGCCAGCATAGAACTGGCCTTCCGCGCCGATGTTCCATAACCCGATCGTGCCGCATACGGTTACCGCCGCCCCCGTCAGCAGCAGCGGACACATGAACAGGGCCAGATCCTCCAGCCCGAAGCGTGAACCAAGGGTGGAGCGCAGGATCAGTTCCGCCAGCACCACCGGGCTGTGTCCCGACAGCGCCAGCACGCCCGCGATGATGCACAGCGACAGCACGATGGCCGCCAGCCGCAGCACAAGAATGCGTCCTGCCGGTGCACTGGGCAGGCGCTGGAAAGCACGTGTCGCCATTACTGTGCCGCTCCCGATTGGGTGTTGGTGGCGTCCCGGCCACCCATCAGCAGGCCGATGGTGGCCATGTCGGCTGCCTCGGCATCAATTACGGACATGAGCCGCCCATGGAACATGACCCCGATCCGGTCCGATACATTCAGCAGGTCTTCCAGGTCTTCGGATATGAACACGACCGCAACCCCCTGGTCACGCAGGTCGGTCAGGTATCCCAGCATGGTGGCGATCGCCCCGATATCTAGCCCGCGCGCGGGGTAGGCGGCCACCAGCACCCGGCTGGCGATACGGATTTCACGTCGCGCCACCAGACGCTGCTGATTGCCGCCCGACAGGTTGCGTACGGGCATGGCGAAATCGGGAATGGTGACCTGCGCCAGTTCCGCGATGTCGCGCGCCAGCCCGCTCGCCGCCTGCGCATCATACAGCCCGTGTGTCCCGATGGGCGGGTACGGATATTCACGCAGCGCCATGTTGGCGGTCACCGACAGCGATGGCGCCAGCGCGCTGCGCAGCCGGTCCTCGGGGATATGGCCTACACCCGCCTGTACGAACAGGGCGGGGTCCGCGCGATCCACAAGGTTGCCGTCCAGCAGGATTTCGCCCGACGTGCGGGCCATTAGCCCCGTCAGCACATGCGTCAGTTCCCGCTGCCCGTTGCCCGCGACCCCGGCAATGCCCAGGATCTCCCCACCATACAGGTCAAGGCTGACATCACGCAGCGTATCCACCCCGCGGTCATCGCGCACGCTGACATTGCGCAGTTGCATGACCGGGTCGGTCGCGATGGGGGCGGCGCCTTCGGGGCGCGCGCGCATGTTGCGCCGGACAATGTCACGTCCCACCATGGTCGCAGCCAGCATGGACGGGTTGCAGTCCGCCGTATTGAACGTGCCGACCTTGCGCCCCCCGCGCAGGATGCTGACGCGGTCCGAAATCTCCATCACCTCGTCCAGCTTGTGACTGATGATGATGACGGCGTTGCCCTGCGCGCGGAAGGCCCTCAGCGCGCGGAACAGCTCGCCCGTCTCCTCCGGTGTCAGCACGGCGGTGGGTTCATCCATGATCAGCAGGCGGGCCTTGCGCGCCAGCACGCGCAGGATTTCGACACGCTGCTGTTCGCCAGCCGACAGGTCGCATACGCGGGCATCGGGCCGGACGGGAAAGCCGAAGCGTTCCGAGATCTCGCGCGTGCGGGCTTCCATCACGGCGGGGGAAGCGATGCGTGGCGCTTCATCCCACCCCAGGTGGATGTTTTCCGCCACAGTAAAGGCCTGCACCAGCTTGAAGTGCTGGTGCACCATGCCGATCCCCGCGCGGATCGCTTCCTGCGGGGAGGTAAAGGTCTGGCCGTAACCATCAAGGATGATCTCGCCTTCCTCCGGCTGGTAAATGCCGGTGACGACGTTCATCAGCGTGGACTTGCCAGCCCCGTTTTCCCCCAGCAGGGCATGGATCTCACCCGGCCAGACATCCAGGTCCACGTCCTTGTTGGCGATCACGCCGGGGAAGAATTTGCCAATGCCGCGCAACTGCAGGACCGGCGGCGTGCCGGGGGCGACCCCGGCGGGGGCAGGCTGCTTACTCAAGGCCGGATACTCCCGCGACAGCCCAGTCGCTATGGTAGATTTCAAGGTCGCTCAGCGTCACGCCATCGGGCACGCGCAGGCGGCCATGGTTGTCATGGATCGGCCCGCGGAACGGGTTGTAGCCCGCCAGCATGCGCGTGCGCATGGCGTCGGCCTGGCGCGCGACCTCGACCGGAACGGTCGGGCCCCAGGCATCACGGTCCACGCCATGGCCCAGCGTCAGGAAGCGCCCCTGTGGCTGCCATGTGCCCGCCAGCAGGTTGCTTACCTGTGAGATATAGAAATCATTGAAATCAAGGGCCACGGAACTGACATAGGCTTCCGGCCCGTAATCCAGCATGCCGGTGTTCCACATCGCCGCTTTCAGCCCGCGCTGCAGGGCCACGCGCAGATAGGCCGGTTCATCCATGATTCCGCACAGGAAGTCGCACCCGTTATCCGCCAGCGCCGTGGCCGCCTGGGTTGCGGCCTGCGGGTCGAACCACGCGTTGATGGTGATGCTCTGCAATGTCACCGACGGATTGACCGACTGCGCGCCCAGCAGGGTGGCATTGGCCGAGGCATAGACCGAGGGGATGGGAAACGCGCCCAGAAAACCGATCTTGCCCGTGCGCGTCATAAGGCCCGCGGCAATCCCGATCACGTAGCTGGCATACCAGTGCGCCACGTAATACCAGCCCAGGTTGCCGGTCACATTCGTGCCGTCGCATTCCATGAAGGCCACATCGGGCGCGCGGTCCGACACGTCCTTGATGAAATCACCGTATTCGGAGGTCGCGAATACCATCTGCGCGCCTTCGGCTACGAACTGCCGGAAAATGCGTGTGGCATCGGCGGAATAGGGGACGCTTTCGACATATATGGTGCGGATTTTCGGGAATGCGCGGCGCACGGCCTGCACCCCACGGTCATGCACCATGGACCAGCCGCCATCGGTAATCGGCCCGGTATGGCCGAAGCCGATAATGGCGTCGGCTTCCGCCAGTGGCCTGCGCCATGCGGGCGTGGCCGCCGCGCGGGCCGGTCGCAGCAGGCCGGAACCGGCCGCCCCCGCCATGCCCAGCAGTGCCCGGCGCGTTGTCAGTAACCGCCCCCGCGGTCCTGAAGCTGTCATAAGATGTTATCCCCTTGATAATCCATGCCGTATCCCCCTGCGGCAAGATGGCGTGCTGACCTGTTCGGATGCTCCTGTCGCTGCGTTGTCCAGTGTGCCGTACCTAGTAAACGTTACGAGGCAGGTACATGCAAGACCATCGCGCAGCCTGTGGTCCGGCCCGGCGCATCAGGCGGGATCGGTCCCGGCCGGCGACATGCCCGCCAGCGTGCGCCAGCTGGCCTCATCCATGGTGGCAACACCCAGTTCGGTCGCCTTGCGCGCCTTGGACCCGGCCTTTTCCCCCAGCACCACAAGGTCGGTTTTTCTGGAAACGCTGTCTGATACGCGCGCACCCAGCCGTTCGGCCACGGCACGGGCCTCGGGGCGGGTCATGGTGGTCAGCGTGCCGGTAAAGACGATGGTCTTGCCCGACAGCGCGCCTGCGGCCACCATTTCCTCATCCGTGACCTGCGTCAGCACCGATGTCAGGTCATCCAGCGTCGCGCGGTTATGGGATTCGGCAAAGAACGACACCAGTTCATCCGCAATCGCCGACCCGATGCCGGTGATCGAGCCCAGTTCCAGCCGCTCGTCCGATCCGATGACGGCGGCCTTTTCCATCTGCTGCCGCCAGTTGGCCATGGACCCGTAATGCCGCGCCAGCAGGCGGGCATTGTTGATGCCGATGCGGCGGATGCCCAGCGCGTAGATCAGGCGCGACAGTTCGATTGTGCGCCGCGCCTCGATCGCACGCACCAGATTGCGGGCCGATACCTTGCCCCATCCGTCACGCGCCGCGATGTCCGTTTCGCGCGCGGGCAGGCGGAAAATATCGGCGGGCGTGCGCAGCCATCCCAGTTCGTGGAATTCCACGATCGTGCGGTCGCCCAGCCCGTCAATGTCGAATGCATCGCGCGATACGAAATGGATCAGCCGCTCCACCACCTGCGCGGGGCAGGTCAGGCCGCCCGAACACCGCCACACGACCTCGCCTTCCGGCCGTTCGGCATGTGCGCCACAGATCGGACAGGTATGGGGGAAGTGGAAGGGCGGGCGGTCATGGTCGCGCGGCAGCACCACACCGGTCACCTGCGGGATCACGTCGCCCGCGCGCTGCACATGCACAAGATCGCCCTCGCGGATGTCCTTGCGCGCGATCTCGTCTTCATTGTGCAGGCTGGCGCGGGTGACGATCACGCCACCCACATTGACGGCCTCCAGGAATGCCACCGGCGTCAGCGCCCCGGTGCGGCCAACCTGTATGTCGATTTTTTCAAGGCGGGTGACGGCCTGCTCTGCTGCGAATTTCCACGCCACCGCCCAGCGTGGCGCACGCCCCGCGAAACCAAGCCGGTCCTGCAGCGCGCGGTCATCGAGCTTGTACACAACGCCATCGATATCATAATCCAGCGCCGAGCGTTCCAGCGTCAGCCGGTCCATGAAGGCTTCGGCCCCTGCTGCATCCTTCACCTGTGTGCTGAGTGGATTGACCACAAATCCCCATGCCGCAAGCTGTTCAAGGTAGCCGTGATGGGTCGCGGCCAGTGGCGCGTCACAGAAGCCCGCGGCATAGGCGAACAGGGAGAGCGGACGCCGGGCCGTCACCGCCGGATCAAGCTGGCGCAGCGACCCGGCCGCAGCGTTGCGGGGATTGGCGAAGGGTTTTTCCCCCGCGCGTTCCTGTGCCGCGTTCAGTTCCAGGAATGCCTGCTTGGACAGGAACACCTCGCCCCGGATTTCGATCAGGTCGGGGAAGGGGGCGGGCAACTGTTCGGGAATGTCCTTCAGCGTACGCAGGTTGGCGGTCACGTCCTCGCCTTCGGTGCCGTCGCCGCGCGTGGTGCCACGCACGAAACGGCCATGTTCGTAGGTCAGGCTTATGGACAGGCCGTCAATCTTGGGTTCCGCGACAAAGGACAGGGCGCGGGCCTGATCCTCCCCCAGCCCGAGGAAACGGGCGATGCGGCTGATGAAACCTTCGAATTCCTCCCGCGAGAACACATTGTCCAGCGACAGCATGGGCACCATGTGCCGGTGGCGGTGGAAGGGACCGCTGGCGGGCGCGCCGATTTTTTCCGCCGGGCTGTCAATGCGGCGCAGGCCGGGAAAGCGCGTCTCCAGTTCGGTATTCAGCCGGCGCAGCCTGTCATACGTCGCATCATCAACCAGCGGCGCGTCATTCTGGTGATAGGCCGCATCCAGCGCGGGCAGCACGGTGGCAAGCCGCGCCAGCACCGCTTTCGCATGGGGTTCGTCCTGTTCCATTGCGGTCGCGTCGGCCAGCAGGCGGCGCGCCTGTTCGGACAGGGAACCGGATGACGGGTCATGGGGCATGTCAGACCCCTTTCAGCAGGCTGTCGGCCGCGGCGCGGGCGGCGGGGGTAATGGTGTCGCCAGACAGCATGCGGGCGATTTCCTCGCGCCGTGCCTGCGCATCCAGCGGTGCGGCGTGGGTTTCGGTGCGGCCCCTGTTCACGCTTTTGCTTATGCGCAGGTGGGCATCGCCCCGGGCCGCGACCTGCGGGCTGTGGGTAACGACCAGCACCTGCACACTGCGGCCCACGGTATAAAGCCGTTCCCCGATGGCCGACGCCGTGGCCCCGCCCACGCCGGAATCCACTTCGTCAAACACCAGCGTGGGAATGGCCGACCGACCGGCCAGCACCACCTTCAGCGCCAGCATGAGGCGGGAAAGTTCGCCCCCCGACGCAACCTTGGCCAGTGGTCCCGGCGGCTGTCCGGGGTTCGCCGCGATCAGGAACGACGCCTGTTCCTTGCCCCGCGCGTTCCATGCTTCCGCCTCCAGCGGCAGGAGCGAGACGATAAAGCGCGCGCGTTCAAGCTTCAGCGGCTTCAGTTCCGCCATCACCGCCTGTTCCAGCCTGCGTGCCGCCTTTTCCCGCGCGGCGGTCAGTTCCAGGGCGACCTCTTCAAACCGGGCGCGGGTTTCGGTCACGGTTTTTTCCAGCACCTCGATGCGGGCATTGCCCGAATCAAGGGCGGCCAGACGGTCGTTGAAAGCCGCGAGCAGCCCCGGCAGTTCCGGCACCGACACGCCATGCTTGCGCGCTTCGGCACGTAGGGCGAACAGGCGTTCTTCCGTCTGTTCCAGCAGGCGCGGGTCGGCCTGCGCGTCCGATGCAAGGCGCGAGAGCATGCTTTCCGCTTCCGCCAGTGCTTCTTCCGCGCGTTCCAGCGCGTTCAGCGCTTCCTGCGCGGCTTCCTGTTCGGCCGCCCCGACGGCTTCGGGGTTCAGGTCGGTGGGGGCGGGCAGCAGGCGTTGCAGGGCACGGCTGGCGTTGCGCAGCGCCGATGCGGGACCAGGGGAACGACGGTCCCGCGGGGCGAGATCGGCCAGGGCCGCCGCGATCGCTTCCGCCCGGCGTTCCCCCTGCTGCAATGCCTGGCGCAGGCCGGCAAGCTGGGTTTCCTCATCTTCCTGCGGGGCGAGGGTGGACAGATCGTCCACCGCCTGCCGCAGCCAGTCTTCCTCACGCGCGGCATTTTCCATTTCCGCCCGCGCGGCGGCCAGTGCAGCCGTGGCCTCGATCCATTTGCGATAGGCCCCGGCGGTGCGGGTGCGCAGGGGGCCCGGCACGCCAAAGGCATCCAGCAGGTCCAGATGCGTGGACTGATCGGCCAGTCCCATCTGCTCATGCTGGCCCTGTATTTCCACCAGCAGGGTCGCCGCCCTGCGCAGCAGGCTGACGGCCACGGGCTGGTCATTGATATAGGCGCGCGATCGTCCATCCGTGGTCACGACCCGGCGCAGCAGCACGGGTTCACGCACGTCATCCAGTACGATGCCCTGTTCACTGAACAGCTGGTGCAGGGGGTGATCCGGTGCGATTTCAAAACTGGCGCTGACGCTGGCCTGCTCACACCCGGCACGGACAAGGGAGGCACTGGCCCGTTCCCCCAGCGCCAGCCCCAGGCTGTCCAGCAGGATGGACTTGCCAGCCCCGGTTTCCCCCGTCAGCACGGTCAGGCCGGGGGGAAAGGCCAGATCCAGTTTTTCGATCAGGACCACATCCCGTATCGAGAGCTGTGTCAGCATGCAGGCTTCCCGTTCAGCACAGATAATCGTTGGCGGAAATCAGAAAACCGAATGCCACGCCCGGGAAAATACGTTCCGTCCCTGCTTGTGGTCCTTGCCGGTCGCGCCCTTGATCAGGTTATGCGCGCGCAGGTGATCGTAGGCGTCTTCATACCATTTGCTGCTGGGATAGTTGTAGGCCAGCACCGCGCCGGTCTTGCGCGCCTGTTCCAGCAGCCCCATGTCCAGATACACTTCCACCAGCCGTTCCAGTGCCTCGGGCACGTGGTTGGTGGTCTGGAAATCCTGCACCACGCGCTGGTAGCGGCCGGCGGCGGCGAGGTAGTCGTTCTGCTGCTGGTACCACCGGCCCACCAGCATTTCCTTGCCCGCCAGATGATCGCGGCACAGATCGATCTTCAGCTGCGCGTCACGGGCGTAAGGGCTCTGGGGAAAGCGGGTGATGACTTCTTCCAGCGCGTCCATGGCCTCGATCGTGCCCTGCTGGTCACGCTGCACGTCGGCCACCTGTTCATAATAACACAGCGCGCGCAGGTAGAAGGCATAGGCCGCGTCCGCGCTGGTGGGGTGCAGTTCCAGGAAGCGGTCAAGCTGCTGCACCGCTTCGGGGTATTTGTTCAGAAGGTAGTTCGCATACCCTTCCATCAACTGTGCGTTGGCGGTGTACTGGGAATAGGGGTAGTTGCGCTGCAGGGTATCGAACTGGTTGACCGACAGCAGGTACCGGTCCGAACGCAGGGCGTCCACGCCGTTGTTGTACAACGTTTCGGCCGAGCCGACGCGCGGCGCGCGTTCGTTGATGGTGCTGGCGCTCTGTCCGCACGCGGCCAGAAGGCCGGCAAGCGGCAGAAGGGCCAGCCAGGGCGCTGTCGGGCGCGGGGCGCGCGATGGTTGCGAAACGTAGTGTGATGTGCGTGCGAACATACCCGGCTCTTCCAGTTACGGAAGCTTTATATCATGTGCCGGGGGCGGGTGAAGTCTCCGCGTGCGGTTTTCGACCCGTCCCATCAGGCTGCCCGGTCGCGCGGGGCGGTAAGGGATGCGTCAAGCGGGGCGCGCCGCCAGTTCGCCTGTTCGGCAAATACCTTGCGCAACAGGCGGTTGTTCAGCGTATGCCCGGACTTATGCCCCCGGAAATGGCCGTTGACCATGCCCCCGGCCAGATACAGGTCGCCTATCGCATCAAGCACCTTGTGGCGCACGAATTCATCGGGGTGGCGCAGTCCCGACGGGTTCACCACGCTGTCGCCATTGACGACCACGGCGTTATCCAGCGATCCGCCACGGGCCAGCCCGACGGAATGCAGGTAATCTATTTCCGGCTGCAGGACGAATGTCCGCGCCCGGCTGAGATGCTCGCGGAACTGCCCCGGTTCCACGCACGTCATGTAACGCTGCTGGCCAATGGCGGCAGCCGGGAAGTCGATGGAAATATCGATCGTCAGGCCGGGCTGCGCCGTGGGGGACAGTTCGGCATAGGCATCACCGTCTTCCACCCGCACGGTCCTGTTTATGTGGACGTACTGGCGCGGGGCGCCCTGCGGCACGATGCCCGCACATTCCAGCAGGAACACGAATTCCGCTGCCGAACCATCGAATACAGGAATTTCGGGACCATCCACGTCAATGAAGATGTTGTCGACGCCACACCCCGCCAGCCCGGCCATGAGGTGTTCGATCGTGGCGATGCGCTCGGCATGGCCACTGGCGGTACCGCAGCCCAGCACGGTGCTCAGGCATGTATCAACCACCATGTCATACCGTGCAACGACCGGCGGCATGTCAATGTCGGTGCGCCGGAAGACGATACCGGTATTTTCCGGGGCGGGGGACAGCCGCAGGCTTATGCGCGCGCCCGTATGCAGCCCGGTGCCGACGCTGTTGATCGGCTGGCGTATGGTGTGCTGCATCCGCCCTTCATGCCGGGGTTCCGAGATGAAGGGGGCGTGTGTCTGCGGCAGCATGCCGTCCATTGCCTGTATCCTTGACGGAAGAGTGGGAGAACTCACAGTAACTGGCATGTTATCATGTTACTGCCTTGTCCCCCCGCAGGACAGTCAAGGATTATTGCCTATTGTTACCTATCTGGAAGGAAAGCATGGCCAGCCGGTACAGGGCAGGCCATGCACCGGTCGGATCAGGGTGAACGGCGGCGCAGGAAGGCGGGAATGTCCAGTCCGCCATCGTCGGGTGTCGGGTTGCCGCCCGTGTTCTGCGCCGATGGCTGGGACGGCTGCGACGGCTGGGGCTGTACGGCGGGTTCCGTGCGGGGCGCGGGTTCGGGTGCTGCCGGGGTGGAATGGCGGCGCAGCGCGCCGGTCACGATCCCGAACAGGCTGCGCGGCGCGGGCTGGGGTTCCGGT
This sequence comes from Komagataeibacter oboediens, assembly GCF_018491655.1. Taxonomy (NCBI): domain Bacteria; kingdom Pseudomonadati; phylum Pseudomonadota; class Alphaproteobacteria; order Acetobacterales; family Acetobacteraceae; genus Komagataeibacter; species Komagataeibacter oboediens. The sequence goes on from NZ_JABLUU010000010.1 coordinate 16,358, forward strand.
GCGGCGGGCTTGGCGCTTTCGGTAAATAGCGGCGAACGCGGGGAGCCTGCGCGCTGTGCCTGTGCGACATGCGGCGGCACGGCGTTGGGGGACGGCGCCTGCGGTGCGGCGGGACGCGGCTGTGGTGCCGCCGTCGCGGGCTGGCCCACCGGGGCGGCGGGCTGCGGCGGCTGGGTTGCCGCCTGTGCTGCAACGCCAGCGGCTGCCGGGGCCGGGGCAGCCTGTGCATCCGGTGCGGCGGCCTGCGGGGCAGGGGCCTCGGCCTGTGGCGGAACCTGGTGCGTCTTGGGGTGGCCGCCGGGCGGGTTGTCGATGCCCGTCGCCACGACGGAAACGCGGATGCGGCCGTTCAGCGAGGTATCTATGGCCGAACCGAAAATGATGTTCGCGTCTTCCGCCACTTCCTCGCGGATACGGTTTGCCGCCTGGTCCACTTCGAACAGGGTCAGATCCTCGCCGCCGGTGATGTTGATCAGCAGGCCCTGCGCGCCGGACATGGAGGTGTCTTCCAGCAGCGGGTTGGAAATGGCGTCCTCGGCAGCGGCGACGGCGCGGTTTTCGCCCTCGGCTTCACCCGTGCCCATCATCGCCTTGCCCATTTCCGCCATGATGGTGCGGATATCGGCAAAGTCGAGGTTGACCAGCCCCGGTGCCATCATCAGGTCGGTCACGCCGCGCACGCCCATGTACAGGACGTTGTCCGCCATCTTGAACGCGTCTTTCCAGCTTGTGCGCTCATTGGCCAGGCGGAACAGGTTCTGGTTGGGGATGATGATCAGCGTGTCAACGAACTGCTGCAGTTCGGCAATGCCCGCTTCCGCCGATTTCGCGCGGCGGTGGCCTTCGAACGTGAACGGCTTGGTCACCACGCCTACGGTCAGGATGCCGCGTTCGCGCGCCATGCGCGCAATGACGGGGGCAGCCCCCGTGCCGGTGCCGCCGCCCATGCCTGCGGTGATGAAGACCATGTGCGCGCCATCAAGGTGGCGGGACAGTTCATCACAGGCTTCTTCCGCTGCGGCGCGGCCGATTTCGGGCTTTGCCCCCGCGCCAAGGCCCTGCGTCAGGTGCGGGCCAAGCTGGATGCGGCGGTCGGCGCTGCTGTGGGACAGCTGCTGGGCATCGGTGTTGGCGACAACGAATTCCACGCCCTGCAACTGCGAATGGATCATGTTGTCCACCGCATTCGTACCACCGCCGCCAACCCCGATCACTGTGATGCGGGGCGTGAAATCGGAATGATTCTGTTGCGGGATGGTCAGGTTGAGGGTCATGCTTGGCTCCCGATGGATTGGGGTAGGCGTGCTGGCATACTAACGGCAAAAGTACAATAAAGGGTTTTTACGCAAGATCATACCCTGTCGCGTATGAAATCCACGAAACGTCTGACAAGGCTGCCGGGGCGGGTATCACGGACGTCGGGTTCGCCCATTTCATCCGCTGCCCCCGCGGCCCAGGCCAGAAGTCCCGCGGATGTGGAGAACATCGGCCACGTCGCCGCGTTTTCGGGCAGGCCGACAATGCGCCGCGGACGGCCAAGGCGCACCTGCCGGTTCAGGATACGCGCCGCCATCGGCCCGATTCCCTCCAGCAGCGATCCGCCGCCCGTCAGGATCACCCGCCCGTCCGACGCGGGGCCGACGGCGGCCATTTCCAGCCTGTCACGTACCATCTCCAGGGTTTCCTCCACGCGCGGATGTATGATCGAGACAATCTTTGCGCGGGGAATTCTGACATAATGATGGTCGTTGTCACCAATCAACTGCACAAGAATGGGATTGTGATCGTCGCCCGCCAGAAGTTCGGCGGACCCGTGCATGGTTTTCAGCCGCTCGGCATTGTCGATGGAGGTGGACAGCCCGTGCGCGATGTCGCGCGTGATGTGCAGCCCCCCCACGGGAATCGTGGCGGTATGCAGCAGCCGGCCTTCACCGAACACCCCGATGGAGGTGGTGCCACCGCCCATGTCCACCACGGTTGCGCCAAGGTTGCGTTCGTCCTCGTTCATCACCGCAAGCCCGGATGCGAGGGGAGACGACACCATGCCCTCGATCTTCAGCTCCACACGCGACAGTACGGCCTCCAGGTTGCGCAGCGCGGTGGTGTTGGCGTCGATCACATGCAGCCGCGCCGACAGCAGGTCACACAGGTGCCCGCGCGGGTCCAGCACTTCCTGCGTATCGTCCACCGCGTAATCCAGCGGCAGGGTATGGATGGCCGAACGCCCTTCCGACACCGCGCGCATGCGGCCCTCGGTTATGATCCGGCTGACATCGTTGCCCGTGATCTCGCGTCCACCCACGGACCAGCGCGCGTTGATGTGCCGGCTTTCGGGGTGGCCGCAGGACAGATTGACGAAAATCGAGTCCCGGCGTTCCGTCGCCATGTCCTCCGCCTGCGCCACGGCGGCGCGGATGGCGCTTTCCGCCTCGCGCAGGTCAACGATTCCGCCCGAACGCACGCCATGCGACCGCCGCCACCCATGGCCGAGGATGCGGATGGTGTTGTCAGGCTCCCCCCGCCCGATCAGGCAGACGATCTTGGTGGACCCGATATCCAGCACGCTGAACGGTCCCGTGCGCAGCTTGCGTGTCGGCAGGCGTTCGCCCTCGGGGACAAGGGACAGCGCAGGCCGCGGCCGGGGCGCGCGCGCAGGCGTTCCGGCCTCCCGGATGGCGGGAACCGGGGCGGCTGCCGTGGTGGTCTTTGTCGCGGGAAGGGTCGTCCTGACCGGTCCCGGCACTGGATAAGTCATGCCCGCCTCCGTCTTGGACCGGTCTGGGGGGAAGAAAGCCATGGCGCGGAAGTATCCTGATCCCCGGTGGGGTCGGCCTGCGGCGGCGTGTCGCCCTTGTCCCGGTCGGTATTGTCGTTCGGGGCAGGGGGCGCTTCACGCACGATCAGGCGGTCAGGCAGGCGCATGTCGATGGCGATCACCGGCCGGTCCAGTATTTTTATGTTTTCCTGCAATTGTGCAAGACGCTTCAGTGCCGCAACCTCCTGCCCTTCGGGCAGCAGCACGGTCGTGCCGTTGCGCAGCGTCAGGTTCCACCGCCGCTGGCCCACGCGGGATGCGGCCACGACATGGCTGCGTACCTCCGGCTGGGCCGACAGTTCATCAATCAGGGCGGCGGCGGCGGTGTTGGCATCGGGGCCAACAACCAGCGGCAGCTGCATGAAGGCTTCGGCGTCCTTGCCGGTCATGCCCTGGTCGCGCACCTGATTGCCTTCGCGGTCGATCAGCATGAAATGCCCGTGGTTCTGCCATACGGCAAAGGGGCGGCGTTCAAACAGGTGGATGATGATGGTGCCGGGCAGGTGACGTTCCACCACCGAATGATCGACAAACGGCAGCGCGTCGATGCGCTCGCGCGCGGCAGCCACGGAAAAGCCGAGGATGAAGTCCCCCGTGCGCACGCCCAGCGCCTGCTGCAGCGAGGGTTCGCTGGTCAGCACGCAGCCCGTCACGTCAATTTCGGTAATGCGCAGCGGCAGCATGTTGATGATCCGCCCGCGCAGCGGCGCGAAACGCGGGTCAGACCCGAAATGCCGGAACGCCGTAACGCAGCCCACCCCAAGCCCGAGCAGCACCAGCACCAGCAGTAACGGACGCAGCAGGCGTTTCTGGCGGCGCAGGAAGATCGAAAGCCGGGAAGGGCGGTCGCTGCTGTCGGTCGGTCGCCTCATGTACGGCAGGTCGCGTGGTCGATCATCCACTGGCACAGCGCGGCATAGTCCATGCCGCAGGCCGCCGCCTGTTCCGGCAGCAGGGAGGTTGGCGTCATGCCCGGCTGGGTATTGGTTTCCAGAATGACAAGCCGGCCGGGCCGGTCCGCCCCCGCCGTGTCGTCATAACGGAAATCCGTGCGGCTGGCCCCCCGGCAACCCAGCGCGCGGTGGGCGGCCAGCGCCAGTTCGCGCGCCTGTTCAAAGGCTTCGGGATGGATGCGCGCAGGCAGTTCATGGCATGACCCGCCAGCGGCGTATTTGGCCTGATAGTCATAAAAGCTGGGGCCGCTGCCGGTCGGGGTGATGTCGGTCACCGTCAGAGCACGGTCTTCCAGCACGCCCACGGTCAGTTCCCGTCCCGGAATGTATTCTTCCACCAGCATGTGCGTGCCGAACGTCCATCCCCGTGCCAGCGTTGCGCGGCGGTTGCTGCCGGGGTGGATGATGTCAACGCCGACCGATGACCCTTCGTTCAGCGGCTTGACCACGTACGGGGCGGGGATCGGGTCCGCCGGTTCAAGCTGCGTGGGTGTCAGGACCAGTCCGGCGGCGACAGGCAGCCCCGCGGCCATGAACACGGTGCGGGCCGCGTCCTTGTCCATGGCGGTGGCCGACGCCCGCACGCCGGAATGGGTGTAGGCGATGCCCATCCAGTCCAGCACGCCCTGGATCGACCCGTCCTCGCCAAACCTGCCATGCATGGCGTTGAACACCACGTCCGGGCGGTGGGCCTGCAGGTCGCTTACAATGGCCAGCAGGTCCGGGCCCGCGTCAATGCAGCGGACGTCATGTCCAAGCCCGCGCAGGGCATCGGCCACGTTGCGCCCGCTGGCAAGGCTGACCTCGCGTTCGGCGGACATACCGCCCATCAGTACGGAAACCCGGCGGGCCGTCATGCGCTTTCTCCCATCCTGTGCGTGGCGGGGCGACCGATGCGTTTGATTTCCCAGCGCAATGTGACCGCCGTGTGGTCATGCACGCGCTGGCGCACGGTATCGCCCAGCTGCTCAAGATCGGCTGCGGTTGCGTTGCCGGTATTCAGCATGAAATTGCAGTGTTTTTCACTGATCTGCGCACCGCCCACCGTCAGGCCGCGACAGCCGGCCGCATCAATCAGTTCCCATGCCTTGCGTTGCGATTCGTCAGGGGCGGGATTGCGGAAGGTGGAGCCGCCGGTCCGGGCACGCACAGGCTGCGCCGCCTCCCGCGCCGTGCGGATTTCATCGATTCGCTGGCGGATGATGGCAGGCGGCGCCACCATCGCGTTCAGCCGCACCCGCACCACGACCGACTGCGGGGGCAGGGTGGCGTGGCGGTAGCCGAAATCCAGCGAGGCTGCAGGCAGGCGCAGAAGCCTGCCATCACGCGTCACCACTTCCACCCAGTCCAGTACCGCCGACATGTCCGACCCGTATGCACCCGCGTTCATGGCCACGGCCCCGCCGATCGAACCCGGAATGCCCGCAAGGAATTCCAGACCCGACAGGCCCGCTTCCGCCGCGTGTTCGGCAACCGTCATATCCAGACAGGCTGCGCCCACGACCAGCCCGTCACCATCACGCGTGATGGTGGAAAACCCGCGCGCAAGGCGGATGACCATTCCGTCGATCCCGCCATCGCGCACGATCACGTTGGAACACGCACCCAGCGGCAGGACGGGAACCTCCAGCGGCAGGCGCTTCATGACCTGCGCCAGGTCCTCGGCGCTGGCGGGCTGGAACAGCAATTCCGCAGCCCCTCCCACACGGAACCACGTGCGCGGGCCAAGGGGGGCCTGTGGCGTCAGGCGGCCACGCGGGCGGAAATCATCCGTGTCCAGAACCTGTGCCCATTGCGGCAGTATGGCGGGGGCGGTGGTCATGAATGGGCGTCCGCCTTCTGGGCCGGGGCGTGGGCGATGCCCTGCAGTTCCGCCAGCTGCGCGGGCAGCGCCTGCGCCCAGTTGGTGATGCTGCCCGCACCCAGGCAGACCACGAAATCACCCGGCCGGGCGATGGCATTGATCATTTCCGCAAGGTGTTCCGGCCCCGGTAGCGGTACGACGGAGCGGTGCCCGCGTTCGCGCAGGCCCTCGACCAGCGCATCACGGTCAATGCCTTCGATCGGCTGTTCGCCCGCGGCATAGACATCAGCGATGATGACGGTGCCCGCGTCGTTCATGCAGGTGCAGAATTCGTTGAACAGGGTTTTCAGCCGCGAATACCGGTGTGGCTGCATGACCGCGATCACGTTGCCGGCCCCCGCCTGCCGTGCGGCCTTCAGCACGGCGGCGATTTCCACAGGGTGGTGGCCGTAATCGTCGATGATGGTGATGCCGCCGGTTTCCCCCGTGCGGGTGAAGCGGCGCTTCACCCCACGGAACGCGGCAAAGGCGGAGCGGATCGTGGCGTCGTCTATTTCCATCTCGGTGCCCACCGCAATGGCCGCCAGCGCGTTCTGCACGTTGTGGTGGCCCAGCATGGGCAGGCGGAACGGCCCGGCCCGGCGCGAACGGTTGCGGTTGCGGTTGGTGATCACGACCTCGAACGTCGCCCCCAGCTTGTCGGTAATCACCTTTTCCGCGCGTACGTCCGCCTGTGGGGAAAAGCCGTAGGTGATGATCCGGTGGTCAGACAGGCGCGGGATCATCTGCTGCACGGCGGGATGGTCGATGCACAGGACGGCAAAGCCGTAGAACGGGATGTTGGAGACGAACTGGTCATACGCCGCCTGCATGGCTTCTTCAGTGCCCCAGTGGTCCAGGTGTTCGGGGTCCATGTTAGTCACGACCGTAATGACGGAGGGCAGGCGCAGGAAGGAGCCGTCGCTCTCATCGGCCTCGACCACCATCCAGTCGCCCGACCCCATGCGGGTGTTGGTGCCGTAGGCTTCGATAATGCCGCCATTGATGACCGTGGGGTCCAGCTTCGCCGCTTCCAGCACGGCGGCGACAAGGCTGGTGGTGGTGGTCTTGCCATGCGTGCCACCCACCGCCACCGACCACCGCAGGCGCATGAGTTCCGCCAGCATTTCCGCCCGCCGCACCACCGGGATCAGCCGCGCGCGCGCGGCCACTACTTCAGGGTTGTCGCGCTTGACGGCGGTGGAGGTCACCACGACCTGCGCATTGCCCAGGTTGGCGGCGTCATGGCCGATGGTCACGGGAATGCCGGCGGCGCGCAGGCGCGCGACATTCGCACTTTCGGCAATGTCGGAACCCTGCACCGCATAGCCAAGCATGTGCAGCACTTCGGCAATGCCGGACATGCCAATTCCGCCAATGCCGACGAAGTGGATGGTGCCAATGGAAAGGGGCAGGGCTCTCATGTAATCAGGTCTCCGTGTTCGCGCAGGCGGAATTAAGCGGTGCGGGGCAGGTCAGGCAAGCGGGCTTCTATCATGTCCGCCAGACGGGCGGCGGCGTCGGGGCGGCCAAGGGCAGCCGCCGCCTGCGCCGTGCGGGCCAGCAGGTCACGGTCGGCCAGCAGTTCCGTCAGGCGCTGCGTCAGGGCAGGGGCGGTGAAATCGGGCTGGCGGATCATCCATGCCGCATGCGCGTCGCACAGTGCCTGCGCATTTGCCCCCTGTTCATCACGCGCGGCAATGGGCAGCGGCACCAGCAGCGACGGGCGGCCCGCAACAGCCAGTTCCGCAACCGATGACCCGCCTGCCCGGCCAATGACCAGATGGGCCGCGCGCAGGCGGTCGGGCACGTTGTCAAGGAACGGGGCGATCATCGCTGGAATGCCCGCCGCGCGATAGGCGTCGCGCACGCGCTCCACATCTTCCGCGCGCGCCTGCTGTGTTACCTGCACGCGCGCGCGCAGGGCCGGGGAAAGGGCGGCAAGGGCAGGGGGCACCACGTCGCTGAACACGCGCGCGCCCAGCGACCCTCCCCACACCAGCAGGTTGATCACCCCGTTGGAGGGGGCGTAGCCTTCCCCCGCCAGGGCCGCGATATCGGGCCGTACCGGCATGCCCGTCAGGGTGGCGGGAATCCCCTCAGGCACGCCCGCCACGACGGGAAACGATGTCGCGATGCCATTCATGCGCGGGGCAAGGAAGGTATTGGCCTTACCCAGCACGGCATTGCCTTCGTGAATGAACAGCAGCGGCCGCCGTCCCTTGGGCAGCAGGCTGCCGCCCAGCAGCGGTGGCACGGACGGATACCCCCCGAACCCGATGATGGCCGAAGGCCGGATGCGCGACAGGATGCCGCGCGCCTGCATCACCCCGCGCCCCAGCGCCACGGCCGCGCGTGCCGCGCGGATGATGCCGCGCCCCGCGATCCCCGCGCCGGGCAGGACAAACTGCTGCCGCCCGGCAAAGACCCCGGTCTCGCGCATGCCGGCGCGCCGGTCGGTCATGAGGATGATGTCATGCCCCCGGCGCACCAGTTCACAGGCCAGTGCCTCGGCTGGGAAAAAATGGCCGCCGGTGCCTCCGGCCGCGACAGCAATGCAGTGACGGGTCATGACGATGCTTTCTGCGATGGAGAGGGGGGCGGACCAAACTGCCCGAACCGGCCTTCGCCCACCCGGTTGCGGGTCAGCGCCAGCACCAGGCCGATTGTAAGCGCAACCGACATGGCGGAGGAACCACCATAGGAAATGAAGGGCAGCGTCATGCCCTTGGTCGGGATCAGGTGCAGCGTGGACCCCATGTTGACAAAGGCCTGCAGGCCAAAGCCGGTCACAAGCCCCGCCGTCGCCACCGTGATGAACGGGTCGTTTTCATGCAGCAGCTTGAGCAGCGTGCGGATGACGATGGTGGCAAACACCCCGATGATGAACAGGCACACCAGCATGCCGAATTCCTCCCCCGCCACGGCGAAGACGAAGTCGGCATGCGCATCGGGCAGCAGGTCCTTCACCCGGCCCTCGCCGGGGCCACGGCCCAGCAGCCCGCCATTGCCAAAGGCCCGCAGCGCGGTATCGATCTGGTAATGGTCCCCCACGGCGGGGTGCAGGAACCGCTCCACGCGTGACCGCACGTGCGGGAACACCATGTACGCGCCCACAAACGCCGCGACCATGGCCGCCACCCCCGCCCCGACCAGGAACAGGCTCAGCCCGTCAATGAACAGCTGGGTCAGGAAAACCGTGGTGATGACGCTGAGCATCCCGATATCGGGCTGTGATTTCAGCAAAAGCAGCACCAGCGCGAACAGCCCGATCGCCACCAGCATGCCGGGAAAATACCGTCGCGTCCGGCGTTCGGTCAGCAGCCATGCCGTGACCACGGCAAAGAATGGCTTGAGGAATTCCGACGGCTGCACCGACATCATGGGCAGCGCGATCCACCGCCGCGCGCCCTTGATCTCGATCCCGTGCACCAGCGTCATGAATGTCGCCGCCAGCGCCAGCGCGAATCCGATCCATCCCGTCAGCCTGACCGCGCGCAGCGACATCATGGACGTGGCGATGACAATGATCGCCGCCAGCAGCAGGAAGCACACCTGCTTGAAAATGAACATGTCGCGCGATGCACCGATACGCACGGCCACGGCGGGGCTGGCGGCCAGCATCAGGATGTAGCCGAACCCGATCAGGATCCCCACGCAGATCAGCGTGACCCGGTCGATGCTGCGCCACCACCGTGCCGGCTGCGACGTGTTTATGCGCGACATGCCGCTCATGCGGGGGTGGTTCCATCCCTGCCGGTGGCCAGCCCGCGCACCAGTTGCGCGAAATGCTCGCCACGCGCCTCGAACCCGCTGAACTGGTCGAAACTGGCGCAGGCGGGCGACAGCATCACGGTATCGGCGCCCAGTTCGCGCGCGCTGTCCAGTGCCTGGGGCACGGCACGGTCAAGGGTATCGACAATGCGGTGAGGAACGTCGTGGCGGGCCAGTGTCGCCGCCAGCACCGGCGCATCGCGCCCGATCAGCAGTGCCAGGGCCACGCGGCTGAACAGGGGGGCCAGTTCCTCGATCCCGCCCGCCTTGGCCATGCCGCCTGCGATCCACACCATCCGGTCATGGCACGCCAGCGCGCGCGCGGTCGCGTCCGCATTGGTGGCCTTGCTGTCATTGATGAAGCGGATGCCATCAACGCTGCCCACGGTCTTCTGCCGGTGGTCCAGCGCGCTGAAGGATACAAGGGCTGGTTCCACCGCCGCGCGCGGCATGCCCAGATGCAGCGCCATGGCGGTCGCGGCGGCCGCGTTCTCGCGGTTATGGGCGCCGGGCAGGTCATGGACCGCACGCAGGTCGGCAATGACGCCCGCATGGTCACACAGCGCGCCCGGCGTGCAGTACAGGTCGCATTGCGGCATGTCCGCGCCACTGACGCGGGCGATGGTGGTGCGCGTCGCAGCAAGCCGCCGGCGGATCGTATCGTAATCAGGCAGCGTATCGCCCAGCACTGCCAGGTCGCCCGCGTGCTGGTGGTCGAATACATGCAGCTTGGCGGCGATATACCCCGCCATGTCGCCATGACGGTCCAGATGGTCCGGTGTCAGGTTGAGCAGGCAGGCGACATTGAAGTGCATCTGGTCCAGCCGTTCCAGCATGTAGGACGACATTTCCAGCACGTACACTCCGTCATCGGGCAGCAGCGGCAGGGAAAGTGCCGCAGGCCCAAGGTTGCCGCCGGCCGCAACCGGCATGCCGCACCCGGCCAGCATGTGGGCCAGCAGCACCGTGGTGGTCGATTTGCCATTGGTACCGGTAATGCCCGCAAACCGCGCGCGGCTGCCCGCGGCGCGGACGGCGCGGAACAGCAGTTCCGCATCCGACAGGATCGGCACCCCCGCTTCCACCGCCATGCGCGCCAGCGGGTGGGGGCTGGGCAGGTTGTGCGGAATGCCCGGCGACAGGACCAGCCCCGCCAGTCCCAGCATGTTTTCGAACGGTGCGACCGTCAGCCGGTCGTGCGGCGCAAGGGCGGCGCGCGCATCCGCCCGGTCGTCCCATGCCTGCACGCTGGCCCCCATTGCCAGCAGGGCGGTGACGGCAGCGGCGCCATTGCGGCCCAGACCGGCCACGCCATAATGATGGGCCGCCAGCAGGGTGGGGGGGAACGCCATGCTCACCGCAGTTTCAGCGTGGCCAGACCACACAGCCCCAGCACGATGGACACGATCCAGAAGCGGATGACGATCTTGGATTCCGCCCAGCCCTTCTTTTCAAAATGATGGTGCAGCGGCGCCATCAGGAACACGCGCCGCCCGGTGCGCTTGTACCAGAACACCTGGATGATGACGGAAAACGTCTCCACCACAAACAGGCCACCCACGATGCACAGCACCAGCTCATGCTTGACCGCGACGGCCACCGCCCCCAGCGCGCCGCCCAGCGCCAGCGACCCTGTGTCCCCCATGAATACGGCCGCAGGCGGCGCGTTGAACCACAGGAACCCAAGCCCCGCGCCTACAAGCGCTGAACAGAAGACCCCCAGTTCCCCCGTTCCCGGCACGGCATGCAGCTGCAGGTAGTCGGCAAAGACGTGGTTGCCCACAAGGTAGGAAATCAGCGCGAACACAAGGGCCGCGATAATGACCGGCACGATGGCCAGCCCGTCCAGCCCGTCGGTAAAGTTCACGGCGTTGCCAAAGCCCGTGATGGTGATCATGGCGAAGATCGGGAAGGCATAGCCCAGTGGCAGCAGCAGGTCCTTGACGAACGGGAAGGCAAGGTGGTTGGCAAGGTCCGGCGGCATCATGTGTTCCAGCCAGATCCCGCCAATCAGGGAGGCACCGAACTCACACCCCAGCCGCATGCGCTTGGACACGCCGTCGGTATTGCGGCGCGACAGCTTCAGGTAATCATCGGCAAAGCCCACCGCGCCGAATGCCAGCGTGATCAGCATGACGGCCCAGACAAAGCCGTTGGTCAGGTCCGCCCACAGCAGTGTGGACCCGAACAGCGAGATCAGGATCAGCACGCCGCCCATGGTGGGGGTGCCCACCTTTTCGATCAGGTGGCGTTCGGGGCCAAGCTTACGGATGGGCTGGCCCCCACGCTGGATGCGGCGCAGCTGCGCGATCAGCGGGTTGCCAAGGCACAGGCTGATCACCAGCGCGGTCAGGCACGCGGCCCCGGAACGGAAGGTAATGTAGCGGAACAGGTTGAGCATGGAGGTATGCGCCCCCGCATGCTGCTGGAACAGATCATACAGCATCAGGCCTGTCCCACCCACGCATCATCTGCCGCGATGGCGGCAACGACATGGCGCATCCGGCTGCCAAGGCTGCCCTTGACCATAACGGTATCGCCCGCGCGCAGGGCGGCATGAACCAGCGGCGCAAGCTGGCGGGAATCAGGCGTCCACCCCCCCTGTAGGGAAGAAGGTAGGGTGTCAAAGAGTGTTTTCATATTCGGGCCGCAACAGAAGACAATATCCGCGTTCGCGCGGACGGCAGGGAGAAGGGAGACATGCTCATGCCGTGCAAACGCGCCCAGTTCAAGCATGTCACCCAGGACAGCGATACGCCGCCCCGTGGCAACCAGCCCCAGCAGGTCCAGGGCCGCCTGAACGGATGCGGGTGATGCATTGTAGCTTTCATCCAGCAGGGTAACCTTGTCATGCATCACCCTTGCCATCGCCCCGCGCCCCGCGCCGGGGTGGAAGGTGGCCAGTCCCGCGACCGCATGGCCCATGTCCGCGCCCAGCGCATGTGCCGCAGCCAGCGCCAGCATCGCGTTCCCGGCCATGTGCCGCCCCGGCGCGTTCACCCGTGCATGTCCCTGCCAGCCGGGCAGGCGCAGGTCGAACCCGCTGCCATGTGCATCGGATTTCACGTCCGTTGCCTGCACGGTGCAGTCCGCCGTCGTCCCCGCCCACCACAGCGTGGCGCCCGCGGTGGCGGCATTGGCTCGGAAATATGCGGCGCCGGTCACGTCATGGGGCACGATGCCGGTCCCGCCACGGGGCAGGGCCAGCAGGATTTCCGCCTTTTCACGCGCAATGGCGTCGATGCTGCCCATAAGCCCCAGGTGTGAGGAGGCAACCGTCGTCACGACCGCGACATCAGGCTGCACCATGGCGGCCAGTGGCGCGATTTCGCCGGGGTGGTTCATCCCGATTTCACATACACAGTACGCAGCCGTGGCGGGCAGGCGCGCCAGCGTCAGCGGCACGCCCCAGTGGTTGTTGTACGACGCCACGGCATAATGCGTGGGGCCGCAGGCCTGCAGGGCATGGCGCAGCATGTCCTTGACCGATGTCTTGCCCACGCTGCCGGTCACCGCCACCATGCGTCCTGCAAAGCGCATGCGGGCGAAACGCGCCATGTCCTGCATGGCCACCAGCGTGTCGTCCACATGCAGGATGCGCGGATCATCGCCACACGGTTCATGCGCCACGACCGCCGCCGCCCCCGCATCCAGTGCTGCCGCGACATGGGCATGCCCGTTGCTGTTTTCGCCCTTCAGCGCAATGAACACGTCACCGGGCTGCAGTGTGCGCGTATCGATCGAGACGCCGGTTCCGGCAATGTCCGCGTGCGATGCTGAGGGAAAATGCCCCGATGTCGCGGCCAGCAGGTCCGCGCGGTTCCATAGCAGTGTCATTCATTCCCCGTCAGGCCACGGATGACCGTGGCATCATCAAATGGCAGGACATCGTGGCCCACGACCTGTCCCTGTTCATGTCCCTTGCCCGCGACCACCAGCACGTCGCCTGCATCCAGCATGTCCAGCCCGGCGGCGATCGCCTGACGCCGGTCCCCGATTTCGGTCGCGCCGGGTGCGGCCGCCATGATCGCGGCGCGAATGGCGGCAGGCTGTTCCGTGCGGGGGTTGTCGTCGGTCACGATCACCCGGTCGGCCAGGCGGGTGGCGGTTTCCCCCATGACGGGCCGCTTGCCCCGGTCGCGGTCGCCGCCCGCCCCCATGACCACCACCAGGCGGCCGTGAGTATGCGGGCGCAGGGACAGCAGCAGGCGTTCCAGCGCATCGGGTGTATGGGCGTAATCGACATATGCCGCAGCCCCGCTGGACAGGACCGCAACCTGTTCCATCCGTCCCCGTACGCCACGCAGTTGGGCCAGCAGGGGCACGGCCCTGTCCGGCCCGTCCACGTCCCTGTCCGCCATGGCTGCGGCCAGCAGCATGTTATCCACCTGGAAACGGCCTACCAGCGGCACCGTGACCTCATGCACCATGGCGGCGGTGGCGATGCGCAGGACCTGACCCGTGGGGGTGGGGCATGCACCCAGCAGGCGCAGGGTTGCGCCCTGTTCGCCAGTACTGCGCAGGACAAGGTCGCGGCGTCGGGCGATGTCGGTAATCGCAGTACAGGTGGCCACGTCCATGTCCGCGTTGATGGCGGCAATGCCGCCTTCGGGCAGGATGGTGTCAAACAGCCGCAGTTTCGCCGCGCGGTAATGTTCGGTCGTGCCGTGGTAATCCAGATGGTCGCGGGTCAGGTTGCTGAAGCCCGCGGCATAGGGCGCCAGTCCGTCCAGCCTGCGTTGTTCCAGCCCGTGGGATGATGCCTCGATCGCCACGTGGCCCACGCCATTTTCCGCCATGGCGCCCAGCAGGCGCATCAGTCCAACGCTGTCCGGCGTGGTCAGCACCGGCCCGCAATCGGGCAGGGCGCAGGGGGCGACGGCCCCCAACGTGCCAATGGTGCCCGCAGCATACCCCCGCAGCGCCCAGATCTGGCGCAGGAACTCCACGGTACTGGTCTTGCCGTTCGTACCGGTGACCGCTGCGATGCATTCCGGGACATGCGGCGTCAGCACGCGTGCGACCAGCGCCAGCGTGCGGCGTGCGTCCGGCACCCGTATCGCCACAATGCCTGCAGGCACGTGACAGGGCGACATGTCCAGCAGCACGGCCACGGCCCCGCTGGCCACGGCCTGCGGGATATAGGACCGGCCATCCATGTGCGTGCCATGCAGCGCGGCGAAGATCATGCCGGGACGGATGGCGCGGCTGTCGGCGGTGATGCCGGTAATGGACAGGTGGTCCGCCCCGGCGGGCACGGGTGTCTCCACGCCGGAACGGCGCAGGACTTCAGGCAGGCGCATTGCTCTCATCCCCTGTTGCGCAGGTGTGGGGCGGGCAGGCTGTCCACATCGTTGCGGGCATGCAGGTTACGGGCGGGAACCTGTGCCGTATCGGCAGTGCCGCGGGACGTATGCGCATGGCGGCCCGTCGCCTCGCGTTCATGCTCATGCAGGTGGGCCGTGCCCGGATCATAGCCCGGGCCCAGCGCGCGATAGCCACGCGGCACGGCGGGCTTCATGGGAATGGCCAGCGAGGCCTCGATCGCCGCAGTATGCTGCGTGTCGGGGAACAGGCCCAGCATGGGGGCAATGCGCGTAATCATGTGCGACGCCGTGGGGGCCGCGTTCCAGCCTGCCGTGGTCCAGCCATGGGTCTGGGCCGTGGGCTTGGGGCTGTCCAGCATGACATAGATCGCGTAACGCGGCGCGTTCATGGGGAAAATGCCGGTAAAGGCGGAGACGTTGACGTGCTTGAGGTAGCCGCCATGCGGGCCGATCTTTTCCGCGGTCCCCGTCTTGCCGCCTACATAATAACCGGGGGATTCCGCCTTCTGGCCCGTGCCCTTCGCCACGTCCAGACGCAGGATCTTGCGCAGGATGTCCGAATTGGCGGCCGAAATCAGGCGTTCGGCATCAGCGGGCATGCCGGGTGCCGCATCCGGCGCGTCGGGCGTCGTCCCGTCGTGGCTGGCCTCCGCCGCGACCAGCGTGGGCCTGAGCAGGAAGCCCCCATTGGCGGTCGCCGCCGTGCCCCGGACGATGGAAAGCGGGGGCTCGGCCACGCCATGGCCGAACGCGACCGTCATGGTGGTTGATACGCCCCAGTTATGGACGGAAGGAATGATGGGCCGCCCCGCTTCGGGCAGTTCGACCGGCACGCGGGAAAAGAAACCCATGTTGCGCAGCCAGTCCTGCTGGCGCGCAGCCCCCGCATCCAGCGCGATGTGCGCCGCCGCCGGGTTGGAGGAATAGGCCATGACCTCCGGCAGGGACAGCCACGGGGCGAAATGGTCGGCCTTCATGTCCGATATGGTGAAGCGCCCGATCTTGATGGGCGTGCTGGAAAAGCTGTCCCATATGTGCGCGACCCCTTCCTGCAGGGCCATGGCCACGGTCTGCAGCTTGAAGGTCGATCCGGGTTCGTACATGCCGGTCACGGCGCGGTTGAAGCGGGAATCAGGCGATGCGCGGCCAAAGTCATTGGCATCGTAATCGGGCAGGCTGACCATGGTTATGATCTCGCCGGTGTGCACGTCCATGACGATGGCACACGCCCCGATGGCCTGGAACGTGTCCATGGCGGACTGAAGTTCGTCATGCACCACGTTCTGCACGCGCACATCCACAGACAGGCGCAGCGGTGCGCGGTCGCTGTCCAGCCGTTTGTCGAAAAACCGTTCGACGCCCGCCACGCCATGATCGTCAATGTCCACGCCACCGAGGATCTGGGCGGCCACGCGGCCCATGGGGTAGCGG
Source organism: Komagataeibacter oboediens (assembly GCF_018491655.1). NCBI lineage: Bacteria > Pseudomonadati > Pseudomonadota > Alphaproteobacteria > Acetobacterales > Acetobacteraceae > Komagataeibacter > Komagataeibacter oboediens. Next base: position 32,501 of record NZ_JABLUU010000010.1, read on the forward strand.
CGGCGCTCGCCCGGTTCGAAATAGATGCCCGGAATACCCAGGTTGTTGATCGCCAGTTCCTGTGCCGGGGAAATGTCACGCGCCAGATAGACGAACTGCTTGTTCAGCGACAGGCGGCGTTTCGTTTCTTCTTCGTTCAGGGTGGGCAGGGCGCTTTTCAGCTTGTGGGCCGCATCGGTGGCGTCGATCATTTCCTGCGGGTTGGCATAGACCTGCGCCACCGGCAGCGACATGGCAAGCACCTGCCCGCTACGGTCGATGATCGATGCGCGGTGCACCTGCGGCAGCGCGATATCCCCCGCGATCATGCCCTTGGGGTCGCTTTTGGGGATGGGGGGAACCTGTGGCGCAATCTGCTGCTGCTGGGGCGGCATGGGGCGGATGATCGTCGCCAGCGTAAGCTTCAGTCCAATGGCCGAAAACAGGATGCAGAACACCCCCGCCACGACCACAAGGCGCGCATGCATCCGGTCCTGCGCCATAAGCGTACGCAGGCTGCCACCAACAGGGATGGTGTCCTGCGCGCGTCTGGCTGGCTGGTCATGGTTCGGGTCGGTCATGCGCGTTCCGGGCCGGTGGGCCGGCGGGGTGGTGGGACAGGGGTCAGTCAGTTGCTGACAGGCACCGGTGGCGGCAGGGCGCTGACATGCGGGGTGCCAAGGGAACTGCCACCCATATGCACGGGGGCCGCCACGGGGTGCCAGGCTGCCTCGGCTATGTTCTGGCTGTGTGCATGATAGCTGCCGACCCCCATGCGGGTGGGGGAGACGATGCTGTCATGCACGGCCGCCGCATGCGTGGGTTCTGCTGCCGCCACGGCCACCGGGCGTTCGGGGGCATGGACGTGTTCCACCACCGGGGGATGGGCCACGGGCGTCCTGACCTCGTTCTGCGCCAGGGCGCGGGCCAGTGCGTCATGCTGTGCTGCGGGTTCGCTGTGACGGGGGGCTGCCGCCACGTGATCGACATGCGGCGCAGCCGGGGACGCGGGTAGCGGCGGGGCGACGTGCTGCGTCATGTCATGCGGCGTCGGGACCGCGACATGATCTGCTGCAAGTGTTGCGACCATGGTGGCGCGTGGGGCCGGGGCGGGGCGATGCATCGGGCTGCCGGGGGCAGGCATGTGGGACGCCAGCGCCGACATCTGCACGAACTGCGTGGGGGTGACGGGCTGCAGCCCCCTGTCATACCGGCTGGCCAGCGTGCCCAGCCGGTCGGGCTGGTTCAGCATGGCCCATTCGGCACGCAGCATGGCCGTCTGTGAGCGCACGTGTTCGGTCTGTTCCACGATCTGGGCGATCTGGTGATCAAGCGCGGTGGTCTGCTGTTTCTTGTTATACAGGAACAGGCCCGATATCGCCGCCACCACGGCGCAGAAAAACGTGACAAACCGACTCATTCGGCAGGTTCCGATGCTGGAATGGATGAGGGGGCAATGCATTCCATCGCGCGCAGTCTTGCGCTGCGTGCACGTGGATTACGGCGGGTTTCTTCGTCTCCCGGCCGGATGGGGCGTCCGGTCAGCAGCCTGAAATCTGCAGGCGCGGCGCGCGCGGTCATGGCGCGCGGGTCATGGCGCGAGGGGGCGGGCATGCGCCCCGCAGCCCGCGACATGGCCTGCTTGACCAGCCTGTCCTCCAGCGAATGGAACGACACGACCACCAGCCGGCCGCCGGGCGCAAGCAGGCGCGGGGCCTGTTCCAGCACGCGGGTGATCTGGCCCAGTTCGTCATTGACGTGAATGCGCAGGCCCTGGAACGTACGGGTGGCAGGGTCGATGCCCGAGCGGTCTGGACGCACGACCGAACGCACCACATCGGCCAGTTGCGACGTGCGCAGCAGCGGGGCCTCGGCCCGGGCGGCCACGATGGCGCGGGCCACGCGGCGCGACAGCCGTTCCTCGCCATAATGATAGATGATGTCGGCCAGTTCGTTTTCAGGCAGGGTGTTGACCACGTCGGCGGCCGTCGGTCCCGTGTCATTCATGCGCATGTCCAGCGGACCATCCATGCGGAATGAGAAACCGCGCTCGGCCTCATCGATCTGGTAGGACGATACGCCAAGGTCCAGCACGATGCCGTCCACCGTCGTGACGCCGTCGTCCGCCAGCAGGTCCGCCATGTCGGCAAACCCGCCATGAAGCAGGTGCAGCCGCGAACCGCCGCCCCGCGCGTCGGGGAAGGCGGGGGCAAGGGCCGTGCCACGTGCGATGGCAGCGGGGTCGCGGTCTATGCCCCAAAGCTGGCAGTCGCACGCGGCAAGGATGGCGCGGGCATAGCCGCCACCGCCGAATGTACCGTCCACGTAACGTCCGCCATCATGCGGGGCGAGGTATTCCATGACCTCGGCCAGCATGACGGGCACATGCTCGGGGTCGTGCGGGGGAAAGGGGCCGTTCATGACGGCGTGCCCGTGGCGCTGGCCACGCCCCGGCCCGAAGTCAGGCGGCGGGCGCGTTCGCGCGCGGTGGTGCGGCGTGCAAGGGCCGCCTGCGGATCCCAGATCTGGAAAGTGCGGCCCAGCCCCATGAAGGTGACCTGATCCGTCAGGCCCGCGTATGTGCGCAGCGTTTCGGGCAGCAGGATGCGGCCTTCCTTGTCTGCTTCGAATGGATAGGCATCGGCATACAGCGCGGTGGCGAGGTCGTCGTGGTCTTCGGAAAAAATATCCATTTCATCCAGCGGGCGGGTCAGTGCGGCAAATGCATCGGCGGGCCATGCCTCAAGGCAGGGGTGCAGATGGGACGGGCGCAGTATGGCCAGTGGCTCGCCCGATTTGGCCCTGGCACGCAGCGCCGTGCGGAATGCGGAGGGAATGGAAACCCGTCCTTTTGCATCCAGCCGGTTCTGGTGTGTGCCCAGGAATACACTCACGCTGCGCGATGCCCTCCCTTGGCATGAATTTCAGGAACCGGATGGAACGCCCGCGGGCGACGCCGCCAGGATCTGGCTGATCGCCCTCTGTCCGGTGTGATCATGGGATAACATGGGATTTTATGGGTGGTCAATTAAAGATGTAGGAAAGATGGCTGAAAACTGCAGTTATTCCAGCACTGGCGGGTCGGGATGCAGGTAAAGCGGGCAAAGGGCGCGCAATATGGCAGCAATGTGATATGTTTATGTTTTGTTCTTTGGTATTAATACTTGTAAACAACTCTGGGTAGAGCGCCCCGCGCGCCCCGATTCACAGCAGAAACAGGAAAAAATGCCAGACGGTCTGTAAGCCGGGTTCTGTCCGCCCATGGGGCGGGACGGTCATTCCTCTGCGATGAACCTTGCGGCACACCTTGCGCGACCAACCCGAACGACGGGGCGGAAACCCCTGATGGCGCCTTGCGGCCCATCCGTCGTTCCTATTCGGTCTTGCTCCCGGTGGGGTTTGCCCTGCCATCCATGTTACCATGGATGCGGTGCGCTCTTGCCGCACCGTTTCACCCTTGCCCTCAACACTGCCCGCATTGCTGCGGGCACCGCCGTGGGGGCGGTCTGTTTTCTGTGGCACTGTCCCTGGGGTCGCCCCCGCCGGCCGTTAGCCGGCACCGTTTTTCCGTGGAGCCCGGACTTTCCTCCATCACGCGGCATGACCACGCGACAGCGACCGTCCGACCGTCTGGCATGCGGAAACTGGCGGTGCATGCCCCCTGCGTCAAGCGATAAATGATACGGAAGGGGTGGCCATGCCCTTTTGAATTCCGTTTCCCTGCCGGAGATGCGCCCATGCCAGATTCCACCGTCGTGTCCCGTCCCGGCCTGCTGACCCGCCTGCTGCTGGGGAGCATGAAGCTGCGCGTCGGCCGCCGTACCGAAGTTCCCCATACGCTGGAGGACATACGCCGCAAGCTGGACCGCCCATGTTTTCCCATGGCGCTGTCATCGCTGCAGGTGCGGCGCGTGGTCGAATGCCGCGTGCCCGGCAGCCATGGCCTGCTGTCGGCGCGGCTGTATGTGCCCTATGGCCGGGTGCATGGCGTGGTGCTGTTCATGCATGGGGGCGGATATGTGCATTGCGGGCTGAATTCGCATCATGGCATCTGTTGCAGGCTGGCGCGGCAGTCGGGGGCGGCGGTGCTGTCCATTGCCTACAGCCTTGCGCCTGAAAACCGTTTCCCCGTTGCGGTGGATGACTGCTGGGCCGCATTGCAGTGGCTGGCGGGGGAGGCGCATCGCTGGGGCGGGCCGATCGCGGTGGCGGGCGACAGCGCGGGCGGTACGCTGGCCGCGGTGCTGGCGCAGATGGCGCGTGACCGGGGCGGCCCGGAACTGGCCATGCAACTGCTGTATTATCCGTCACTGTATGGCGAACGCGATGTGCCATCGCGCCAGACCTATGCCAGCGGCTACATGCTGTCGACCAAGCTTATGGAATGGTATGCCGAACAGTATATCCGCACGCCCGCCGACCTGCGCGACCCGCGTCTTGCACCCATATACGCCCGGTCGCTGGCGGGACTGGCGCCTGCGGTGATCGGGCTGGCGCAATGCGATCCCCTGCATGACGAGGGTACCGGCTATGCCGCCGCCATGCAGCAGGCCGGATGCGTGGCGCAGACCCGCACATGGCGGGGGACGGTTCACGGGTTCCTGAACTTCTATTCCTTCCTGCCCGCCGGGCGCGAGGCCATACGCTATGGCGCCCACGCCCTGAAGCGGGCCCTGCGCGGCGGGCGCGTGGTCAGCGCGGCAGCGGGTGGAAGACCCCCGGTGACTGCCAGTCCGTCTGCACCTTCTGGTCAATCCGATCGATCTGCAGCGTAAACAGGCGTGGCAGGGTGTTACGGTCGCCGGGGCATTTGCCGGAATGTTTTTCCATGACGTCGATGCGCGTGGCGTCCGGCGGGTCATTGCCGTTGACCACGAACAGCAGGCAGTCCTTGGAATCCGACGTCATGCCGTTATGGGTGACGATGGTGCGGAAATGTTCGACCAGCGCGGTGTTGTCAAACCAGCTTGTGCGCGAAAAGGTCAGCTTGTCCGCCGCCTGATCCAGCCAGCCCATGCGGCCGACCAGAAAGACAAGGGCCGCCATGGGCACGATCATGAGCACCCGGCGCACGATCCGCTGTTTCAGGGTGACGGGGCCGCGCCTGCGGGTCAGGCGCGGCGGTGTTGGTGTGGGGGCTCTGGTCATGCGGGGATTATTTCTTCATGTCCTCGTGCCACAGGTGCCCTGACTGCGACAGCAGGTTGCGCGCACCTTCCGGGCCCCATGTTCCTGCGGCGTAGGGTTCAAGCGGGGCCTTGTTTTCCTTCCATCCCTGCAGGATCGGGTCGATCCAGCGCCACGCCGCGGCCACTTCGTCACGGCGGATGAACAGGATCGGGTCCCCGCGCACCACATCCAGCAGCAGGCGTTCATAGGCGTCGGGATAGCGGATGTTGAAGGCTTTTTCGAATTCGATGTTGATGTCGGCCTGGCGCAGCGCAAGGCTGTCGGTAGGCGTGGGGTCCTTGGTGGAAACCGACAGCATCACCCCCTCATCGGGCTGGATGCGGATGATCAGCCGGTTGGGTTCGGGCCGGTTGGCGAAGATCGACCACGGCGCGGACTTGAACTGGATCACGATTTCGCTGGACTTTTCCGCCATGCGCTTGCCCGAACGCAGGTAGAACGGCACGTTGCCCCACCGCCATGTCAGGATTTCGGCCTTCAGTGCGACAAAGGTTTCCGTCTCGCTCGTCACCCCTTCGCCCAGATCCTCCAGGTAGCTGCTGACCGTCCTTTCGCCAATGGTGCCGCGCATGTACTGCCCGCGCGAGGTGTAGATCGCCACGTCATCGGCCGGGATGGGCCGGAGCGCATGCAGCACCTTCAGCTTCTCATTGCGCACGCTGTCGGCTTCCAGCGAAACCGGCGGGTCCATCGCCACAAGGCACAGCACCTGCAGCAAATGGTTCTGGATCATGTCGCGCAGCGCGCCGGAACGGTCGTAATACGCACCGCGCCCTTCCACGCCTACGGTTTCGGCCGCGGTGATCTGCACGTATTCGATCGCATCGCATGACCACAGGCGTTCGAACACCGGGTTGGCGAAGCGCAGTGCGATCAGGTTCTGGACCGTTTCCTTGCCAAGGTAGTGGTCGATGCGGAAAATCTGGTTTTCGTGGAAGTGCCGCCCCACGCTGTCATTGATCGCTTCCGCGCTGGCAAGGTCGGTGCCGATGGGTTTTTCCAGCACCACGCGCGACTGTTCCGTGATCAGCCCCTGCGTATCCAGGTTTTCACAGATCTGCCCATACAGCGCGGGCGACGTGGCCAGGTAATAGACCCGGATGCGGGTGGGCGGCGCCGCGTTCAGCAGGTTCTTCAGCGCGGGCCAGTCGCTTTCGGCTTCCGCGCCGTTCAGGCTGACATAATGCACCATGTTCAGGAAACGCTGCACCGTTGCGTCATCCAGCGCGTCGGGCTGGACATGTTCGTTCAGGGCCGCATGCGCGCGCTGCTGGTAATCCGCGCGGGACAGGGGGGACCGTGCGGTACCGATAATGCGCGAATCATCGGGGATCTGCCCGTCACGGTACCGGTGATACAGCGCAGGCAGCAGCTTGCGCATGGTCAGGTCACCCGTCCCGCCGAAAACGATGTAGTCAAAGGTGTCAACGGGGGGAAGATGTGCCATGGAAGTCGGCCTCCTGCCTGTATATGGTGCCAGGCATGCCCGCCGGGCATGCGCGGTATATGGGGCATGACGCAAATGCGGCATACTGGCGTGCCGCTTCGATTACGGCCCGGCTCTCGGGGCTGTCAAGTTGGCATTGACCATCGGGCGGCAGCGCGATAATCCCGCCGTTCCACCCCGTCGCCTAGTGACATTCCCTTCATGTGTGCCGGCGGGCGCGGAACGGCACAATCACGATATCTGGAGACACCTGCCATGAATGCTGACAATTTCGAGGCGGACGACAAGTCTGCCGCCGTCGGCGGTATCGCAGCCGACCGCCTGCGCAGCATTATCGAACGCGTTGAGCGCCTTGAAGAAGAACGCAAGGCCCTTGCCGGCGATATCAAGGATATTTTTACCGAAGCGAAGTCCGCCGGTTTTGATGTTAAGGTCATTCGCCAGATCATCCGCCTGCGCAAGCAGGAACCGGCGGAGGTGGAAGAACAGGAGACCCTGCTCGACATCTATCGCCGTGCGCTGGGCATGTAATGGTCTGGTGGCGCGGGCGGGTTCCGCCCGCGTTGCCGGGTAACTTCAGTTCAGGTGGTGCGATACATGCTGTCGTCCCTTTTTCCCGAATGGATGCCCGCGTGGGCGCAGGCCGTGCTGCTGGTGGGTGGTATCCTGTTCACGCTGGTGTGGCTGCTGGTGCCTTTCGCGGTATTTGGCGTGAAGGGACGGCTGGATAACCTGGCCATACAGCTTGATGACCTTCAGGCCGAACTGCGGGTCCTGGCGATGGGGCAGCACGCGTCTGCCACCCCGGCATCCGTCGCGGGTGACATGCTGCCTGACATCGTGCCCCCGTCCGCGCCATCATCCGCCCCCGTATGGGAACCCGGGCCCACGCGGCCCGCCGCCACGGATTATGACGGCATGGGGGATGAAACCGATATTCCCGCCTATGAACGCCGCGCGGCCCGCGCCCAGCCCGCGCAGCCCATCCGTCCCGCGACCCCGGTGCGCCCGCCGCCACGTCCCGAACCGATCCGGCCTGCGGAACCTATCCGGGCGCCGGAACCACTGCGCGCTTCCCCACGGCAGCACGACATTGCCGATGAGTGGGATGTACTGTCATCCGCGCGCAAGGCGCAGCGGCCCTACGTCCCCCGTGCGCCCGAAGGGGCAGGGGAGGATGACCGCCGCGACAGCCGCGATACGCCGTCCCTGTCTGAATGGAGCCGCACGAACCCGCCACGCGATGATGCCGCCAGCCGTGGCGCGCGTCCGGTGCGGGCATCGGTCTGGCCGCCTGAACGCGGCGCACGCGCGGAGCCGACCCTGCGCTGGCCGCCGCGTCCTGAATAAGGGGCTGCCTGGGATAACCATTTGATGGAAAGGCATTTCCGGGTATCGCCTTTTTATGAAAAAGCTTTCCCGGAAACTGTCTCATGATCGCCCGAAGTTTTCGGGGCGGGCGATCAGGGTGTCACGGGTTCCGCCCGCGTCAGTAGCACGAGGTCGTCGCGGTGGATCAGTTCATCCGCGCCCTGCCAGCCCAGCAGGCCTTCGATCTCGTCCGACTGGTGTCCCGCGATCCGTCGGGCGTCATCGGCGGCATAGGCGGCAAGGCCGCAGGCAATCCGGTTGCCCTGCCGGTCAATGACCGAGATCAGGTCGCCCCGGTCGAAATCCCCCGTCACGTCGGTCACGCCCGCGGGCAGCAGGGATGATCCCATGGCCAGCGCCCGGATTGCGCCATCATCAATCACGGCCTGTCCTGCGGGCGTCAGGCTGCCCGCGATCCAGCTCTTGCGGGCCGAACGGGCGTCGGATGCGGGCAGGAACCATGTGCAGCGTCCACCGTCGCGCAGGCGGGCAAGCGGGTGCAGGGGCTGGCCCTGTGTAATGGCCATGGCACAGCCGGACTGCGCCGCGATCCGCGCGGCCATGAGCTTGGTCCGCATCCCGCCCGATGAGTAGCCCGGCGGTGGCGCGCCGCCCATGGCCTCGATACTGTCGGTCAGTTCGGTCACGACCGGCAGGTGCCGTGCATCGGGGTTGTTGCGCGGGTCGGCGGTGTACAGCCCGTCAATATCCGACAGCAGGACAAGCTGGTCGGCATTGATCATTTCCGCCACGCGCGCGGCAAGGCGGTCATTGTCGCCAAAGCGGATTTCGGTCGTGGCGATGGCGTCGTTTTCGTTGATGATGGGCACGCAGCCCAGCCCCAGCAACGTATTCAGCGAGGCACGTGCGTTAAGGTAACGGTTGCGGTTTTCGGTATCATCTGGCGTCAGCAGAAGCTGGGCCGCCGTAATGTCGAAGCGTGACAGGGCATCGGTCCATGCCTGCGCCAGCCGGATCTGCCCGACCGAGGCCGCAGCCTGCTTTTCCTCCAGCCGCAGCACGGGGCGTGTCAGCCCCAACTGGTGGCGGGCCAGCGCGATGGCTCCGGAGGAGACGACGACCACTTCCGTGCCCTGCGCGCGCAGGGCCGCAATATCCTGGGCCACGCTGTCCAGCCATGGCTGGCGGGGGGCGGCCTGGGCCGGATCGACAATCAGGGCGCTGCCGATCTTGACGACAACGCGCCGCGCCGTACGCAGCTGGGGCAGGGCAGTATCCGTCATGTGGCCGGGATCTCCCCCTTTTCCTGTTCGGCCCTTTCCGCGCGGTCGCGGGTCACGAAATCCTGCAGACGGCGCAGCACGGTATCGACATTGAGATGCGCGACCGATGACATGCACATGACATCCTGCCCGCAGGCCCGTTCCAGCGCGGTCCGGCGTTCCTCGATTTCTTCGGGCATCAGGGCATCGATCTTGTTCAGCACGATGATTTCGGGCTTGTCGGCCAGACCTCCGCCATATTCCGACAGTTCATGGCGGATGGTGCGCCACGACTCAACCACGTCTTCCGCCGTGCTATCAATCAGGTGCAGCAGCACCGCGCAGCGTTCGACATGGCCAAGGAAACGGTCGCCCAGCCCGCTGCCTTCATGCGCGCCCTCGATCAGGCCGGGAATGTCGGCAATCACGAATTCTTCCGTCACCGACAGGCGCACGACGCCAAGTTGCGGATGCAGCGTGGTGAACGGGTAATCCGCGATCTTGGGCCGCGCCGCCGAGACGATGGACAGGAACGTGGACTTGCCCGCATTGGGCAGGCCCACCAGCCCGACATCGGCAATCAGCTTCAGGCGTAGCCAGACCCAGCGTTCCTCGCCTGGCCACCCCTTGTCCGCGCGGCGGGGCGCGCGGTTGGTGCTGGTCTTGTAATGCGCGTTGCCGCGCCCGCCATCGCCACCACGGCACAGCAGCAGGCGTTTGCCCGCAACATCCAGATCGCCCAGCATGGTTTCGCGGTCTTCATCGAATATCTGTGTGCCGATCGGCACCTTGATCACAACCGTTTCCGCTGCCGCACCCGTACGGTCGGACCCCGCGCCATTGCCGCCCTTGCGCGCGCGGAAATGCTGGGTGTAGCGGAAATCGATCAGGGTGTTCAGGTTATCGACCGCTTCGAATATGATATCGCCGCCGCGCCCGCCATTGCCCCCGTCCGGACCGCCAAATTCAATATATTTTTCCCGGCGGAAGGCGACGACACCGTCCCCGCCGTCGCCGGATTTTACATAGATTTTGGCCTGGTCAAGAAACTTCATTGCCTGCGATCCGGTCGGGGCGGCCTGTCATGCGCGCGCCCTGTGTGCGAGCATGATACCAGAAAATGCAATCCGGCATCATACGAAAAAGGGGCGGCCAGAATGACCGCCCCCTTCAATTCGGGTATTCCCGCAGTGATTAAGGCGTAAACCTTATTCCGCTGCCAGCGGCAGCGACTGCACGGAAACATGCACCCGGCCTTCTGCGCGGCGTTCGAACTTCACATGTCCGTCCACCAGCGAAAACAGGGTGTGGTCGCGGCCAACGCCAACGTTCACGCCTGCCTTCATCTTCGTGCCGCGCTGACGGACGATGATGTTGCCTGCGATGACGCTTTCGCCACCAAACTTCTTGACGCCAAGACGACGTCCGGCGCTATCGCGCCCGTTACGGGATGAACCGCCTGCCTTTTTTTGTGCCATTGCCTGAACTCCTTAAAACTGAAATCTCTGATCTGACCTGCCCGGTCGCGACCGGGCGAGGGATCAGGCGGCGTTGATCGCGGAGATGCGCACAACGGTCACCGGCTGGCGGTGGCCGTTCTTGCGGCGGCTGTTCTGCCGACGGCGCTTCTTGAAGATGATGATCTTGGCCAGACGGTCCTGTGCGATCACGGTGCCCGTGACGGTCGCACCCTTGACGGTCGGCGCGCCGATGGTCGTGCCACCTTCGCCGCCAACGGCCAGAACCTGATCGAACGTGATGGTGGAACCGGCTTCGGCTTCCAGCTTTTCGATCTTCAGGACGGCGTCCTTGGCAACGCGGTACTGCTTACCGCCGGTACGGATAACTGCAAACATGTCTTTATCTATCTTTCCGATCTCTTGGCGTGCGCGGCATCGTCCGGATGCAGGCGGCACGGCCCAGTCGCTTTTTTATATTGGCCGCGATTGCAGCGGCTCCCCGTCCGCGCGGGGTGAATGCGGGCTTTTACTGGGTGTGCCGCCACAGGTCAATATTTTTTATCTTCGCCGCAGGGGGTGAAAAAAGACCCCTTGCGCAGCCCCGCGCACGCCCCTATAAGCCGCTGCATCACCGCGTGCAGTTGGAGAGGTGCCGGAGCGGTCGAACGGGGCGGTCTCGAAAACCGTTGTGCGTGCAAGCGTACCGTGGGTTCGAATCCCACCCTCTCCGCCACTGCATCGCGTGTGTTTTTCCCTACATTCCTGTCGTGCCGCCGCTGTCGCGGTCATGCGCCAGCCGCCCGCCCACCCAGGTCGCGCGGATGCTGCGGTCATCGCCCAGCATCATGAGCGTGAACAGCACGTCGGCCGTGCTGTCGCACATCTGCGCGCGCAGGGCCTGCAGCGGCGTGGCATTGGGGTCCAGTATGCACAGGTCCGCATCCATGCCCGCAGCCACCGTGCCGATGCGGTCATCAAGGTGCAGCGCCTGCGCGCCGCCCTGTGTCGCCAGCCAGAAGGCCTGCACCGGGTGCAGCCGCTTTCCGGTCATCTGCGCGATCTTGTAGGCTTCGTTCATGGTCTGCAGGTGCGACAGGCTGGTGCCGCCGCCCACATCGGTGCCCAGTCCCGTGCGCACCGGGCGCCGGGCGTCCATGGCGTCGAACAGCCTGAACGCACCACTGCCCAGGAACAGGTTGGACGTGGGGCAGTGCGCCAGCGCGCAGCCGCTTTCGTGGCAGCGGCACATGTCATGTTCATCAATATGGATGCCATGTCCCATCACGCTGCGCGGGCGAACCAGTCCCGCGCGATCATATACATCCAGGTAGGACCGGCTGTCGGGGAACAGTTCGGCCACCCATGCGACCTCCGCCCGGTTTTCCGCAAGGTGGGTCTGCATGAACAGCGTATCGTCGCCTTTCAGCAGCGCGGCCGCCAGTTCAAGCTGCTCGGGCGTGCTGGTGGGGGCGAAGCGGGGGGTGACGGCATAATGCTGGCGGTTGCGGCCATGCCAGCGTTCGATCAGGCGGCGGGAGTCATCATACCCGCTCTGGGCCGTATCACGCAGGTAATCGGGCGCGTTGCGGTCCATCAGCACCTTGCCTGCCACCATCAGCGTGCCAAGGCGGGTGGATTCGCCGAAGAACGCGTCGACCGACTGCGGGTGCACCGTGCAGTACACCGCCGCCGTGGTGGTGCCGCAGCGCAGCAGTTCACCAAGGAATTTCCGTGCGATGGTGGTGGCGTAGGCTTCATCGCCAAAGCGGCTTTCGGTGGGGAAGGTATAGCGTTCCAGCCATTCCAGAAGCTGTTCGCCGTACGCAGCGATCATGGGCAACTGCGGGTAATGGACGTGGGTATCCACAAACCCTGCCGAAATCAGGCAGCCCCGGTAATCCGTGACCGTCGTGCCGGGGGGCAGGTGGGCGATGGTGGCGTCATACGCCCCGGCATGGGTAATGCGACCGCCGGCAATGATCACCAGCCCGTCGGGTTCGTCCACCAGCGCATCCTGCGGCGGCATGAGGAACGGGTTGCCGCGAAAGGTCACGATATGCCCGCGCAGGGCTGCGGGGGCGGAGGGCGCTGGGGCAGTGGTCATGGTTGGCTCCGTTCTCCACTGGCCCGGCGCATGTCAGGGGCGCGTCATGATGATCCGTCGGTCATGCGATAGGGCTGGGAGGCATCAAGGAAAGCTGCGTTTGCCCCCAATTCATAGGAAATGACCAGCAGGTAGGCAATGGCGCGCGTGATCTCGATGCGCGAGGTGATGTTGGTTTCCGTCGCCTCCAGCCGGCGCAGGCTGCGGGTCGCCCCGCGCGCCACGCGTGCCGTGCGGCCAAAGCGCCCGTACCGGCCGCTGAACTGCGACATGCGGCTGAGGAACAGTTCAATGGCACGGTTTGCCGCGGGCGGGAGCTGTCCACGTTCCATGACCGTGCGCAGGCGGATGATGTTCAGCCCGATGGTCATGGCCGACAGCGTGCCCTGCAGGTAGGCCTCGATCGTGGGAGTGGGCGTGGGGCCGGCATGGCGGATCAGGCGCGAGAACCGGTCCGTATTGCGCCCGATCCACGACTGCGTGCGTGGCATGGGCTGGGCGGATGCCAGGTGGCGCAGGTCATGCAGCGTGCGGTTGCGCATGCGCCAGCGTTCTTCATCATTGTCGAAGGGCAGCACCGCGCGGAAGATCAGCACCGCGAAGCCGATGCTGCACAGCAGCGCGAAGGACGCATTGAAATATGCGATTTCGTTCAGTCGCGTCTGGTTGCCCGGGCCGACAAGGTTGGGCAGGAACAGGCAGTACGATGCTGCGGCCCCCGCCGTCGCCGGGTTGCGCGCGGCAAGGCCGCCCGCGATCATGGGCAGGGCGAGGACGGCGGCCAGCATTTCGAATTCCGCAGGCCGCGGCAGGAACAGCAGCACGAGGAAGCCCGAGACAAACACCGCCCAGCACGCCCCGCGCAGGAAGTTCATGGTGCCTACCACCGGGTTTTCGCGCGTGGCGAACAGCCCGCACGTCACGGCGACCATGGTGATGAAGCCGATGCCATTGGCCCATGCCGTCACTTCCCATATCAGGGCGGACGCGCCGATGGCCACGGCGGCACGGATGCCGTTATAGGCGGCTTCCTTGTAATCGCGGTGCGCCTCGATGCGGAAATGGAAATGGTCGCCACGGATTTCGTGCTGGCTGGCATCAAATTCCGTAATGGCCTGTTCCAGTTCCCCCAGCAGTTCATCCAGCGCGTTGTGCAGGATGCGGCAGTTCAGCAGGTCGTCCACCTCCAGCGTTTCGGACGTTGGGGCCATGCTGATTTCATGGGTCAGTGCGTCGATGATGCGCTGGCGGCACACGCCACGCAGGTCCTGCAGGTCCTGCTGTATGTGCGGGATCTCGGCATCGTTCTCCAGCCGCGCGGGCACGCCCAGCAGGAAAGTGCGCGTCAGCAGCGACGTTTCGGTAAACTGTTCATTGGTGGTGCCCAGCGCCTTGATACGCGCCATCATGCCCAGTCCGCGCGACAGAAGGACCGATACCGCGGCAAGGGCCGCGCGTGCATGGTCGCCTTCATGCCCGTGGGGGCCCATCTCGACTTCACTGAACTCGATCTGGTCATTGATGCTCAGGATCGTGCCGAACAGCGCGCGTGAGCGGATGAAGGCCGCCTCGTCCCCCGCCAGGAGGTTGGCCACCGCGTCTGTCGAACTGCCCAGCGCCATCTGGATCTTCTGGCGCATGTTGCGCCGCGCGGAGGAGGCGAGGTTGTGCGCGAACAGGACCGCCACCAGTGTTTCGCACGCGATTCCCAATACGATGTAGGACGTGCGCGACATGGTGATCATGAAGATGTTGTCGGGGTCACGCGTCGCGGCCAGCGCGATGATGGCGCAGGTATAGCCCGACAGCACCAGCGCGTAGGACCGGAAGTTGCGCACCAGCGTCGCGCACATGCAGCACAGCCCGATCCATATGCTGATGGCGGGGAAGAACAGCCATGGCGCCTGTGGAAACGAACAGACAAGGATGACCGCGCTGGTCGCCCCGATGGCGGTGCCCACCAGTCGCCACCGTGCCTTTGACAGGCTTTCCCCGCGCGACCCCTGTGCGACGATCCATACCGTCATGGCCGCCCATGGCGGATCGTCCAGTTCCATCCACATGGCGATGGTCAGCGCCATAAGTGCCGCGAACGTGGTGCGTACCGCAAAGGCCAGGGCTTCTGGCGTGGGGGCATACAGCCATTTCAGGCCACTCATCCGCGCGTAGCCGGGGGCGCGCAGGGTGGGGAAATGTTTTCCGCTGAAAATACGGGTTATGAAAGAGGGCAGAAGATTGAGGTCTGCAGGCACGATATGCGGCTTCCGGCGACAAGGGGCGCGTTATCCATAACGCATCTTTGCATCACGTAATGGTGTCGCTAGTGCATATCTGGCATCGGCTTTCCTCGTGGCGGGATTATGGCGGGGGTGCGCTCCGCAGATCGGCAGCCAGGCGCAGGTCCGCGACAAAGCGGGCATATTCACGCGTGCGCGCATCCTCATCAGGCACGCGCAGCAGGAAGGAGGGGTGAACCGTTACGACCCCTGTCGTTCCATCCTCCAGCGTGATCGCGCGCGAGCGTTCGCGTCCGATCGTGACATGGCGGCCCAGCAGGGCGGATGCCGCCGTGGCCCCCAGCATGACCAGCACATGCGGGCGGATGATCCGCCGTTCCGCCGCAAGCCACGGGGCGCAGGCGGCGATTTCCTCCGGCCCCGCCTTTTCATGGATGCGGCGCGTGCCCCGTGGGCGAAATTTGAAGTGCTTGACGGTATTGGTCACATACGTGTCATCACGTTCGATCCCCGCCTCCAGCAGGGCGCGATCGAACAGTTGCCCCGCCGGGCCGACAAAGGGGCGGCCGGCGATGTCTTCCCTGTCGCCCGGCTGTTCACCCACGAACATCATGCGCGCGTCGCTGCGGCCTTCGCCAAACACCGTCTGGGTGGCGCGGCGGGCCATGGGGCAGATCCGGCACGTTTTTGCCGCCAGCGCCACGGCGGGCAGGGCGGTGATGCGGGGAATGTCGAGGTCGGTGACCAGCGGCATGGCGGGCGGCGGCAGGCTGTTGAAGGCGAGGGGGGCGGCCACGGCATCGTCCTGCCCGTGCAGCAGTTCCCTGCCGGTCCACTCCATCCGCCGTCCTGGCAGTGACAGCCGCCATGGCGCAAGCGAAAGCTGGAAGGTCATGAACCGCGCATTGCTTTCGGGGGCGTAGGTCGTGGCATCCAGCGTGCCGTGCCAGGTGTCGTTCGCCCCGCTGCGCTGCATGAGGGTGAACAGGTCGTGACGCAGGTGCACGGTCTCCGCGCGCACGGTTTTGGCCGCGTCCTCCATCCGTGCAAGGTCGGATGGTGCAATGTCGGTGCCCGTCACATGGGCATAGATCAGGCCGTAGGCCAGGGTAAAGCGGTCGGGCAGCATGGACTGCACCACGTCCGCCGCCAGCTGCATGGTTTCGCGCGGGATGCGGAAAGGCTGGTCGGCGGGGGATGGCGCCGCCGCGGCAGGTGCATCGCCCGGCGTGATGTGCCAGGCGATGTCGTCCGGCGGCACGCGCCGGGTCACCAGGTCGCGGGTTGCCGCGCGCCACCGTGCGAAGTCGATGGAGTGGGCAAGGGCTATGGTGGTCTGTGGCATGGGCGTGGCTTCCGGGTCATGGCGGCGCGTGGCGGCCACGGGGTGTCAGGCAAGGCCCATGGCCCGCGCGCTGCGCCACATCATGTAGAGTGCCACAATAAAAATCAGCCAGGCAAAAATCATGCGCAGGCGCTGCGGGTGCTGGCCCAGATGGCGCGCCAGCGTGGCGCCCCCGGCGCTGCCCACTACGCCGCCCGCGACAAGGATGCCCACCATGGGCAGGTCAACCAGGCCCGCGACCGCGTAACTGACCGACGTTGTCAGTCCGAAGGCGCAGACCGCCACCAGCGACGTGGCGATGGCGTTGAGCATGGGCATGCCGGTCGCGGCAAGCAGGGCGGGCACGATCAGGAAGCCGCCGCCAATACCGAAGAAACCCGAACAGAACCCGGTCAGGATTCCGTATGATACGACAGGCAGCACTGCCGGGCGTGGGGTATCCTGTCCCGCCTGCGGGCCCGGCTTGCGCCCGCCGCGCGCCATGAGCGCGCCCACCACCATCATGACGATCGCAAACAGGAACAGCAGGTGCTGCCCGTTGATCACCTTGCCGCACGCAGCCCCGGCCAGCGCGCCGAATATGCCCGCGCATGCGAACAGGGCCGCGCATGTCCACCGCACGTTGCCCGAACGTGCGTGGCTGGCCAGGCTGCACAATGCGTTGATGGTGACGGCCAGCGCGCTGGTGCCGATGGCCCGGTGCGGGTCGGGAATGCCGACCACATACAGCAGCAGCGGCACGGCCAGGATCGAACCGCCGCCGCCCACCAGCCCCAGCGTAAACCCGATGACGCCGCCGCTGCACAGCCCCAGCAGGGTATGGATGGCGTCAGGCATGCGTGCCCCCGGCGGGCAGTGTGGCCATATATGCGTGCGCGGCGCGGTCAGTCATGCAGGTGCTCCCGAACGGGGTGGGTGCGCTAATGATTTATCTATTTAATATATTATGTATCTATTTTATCAAGCCCTGTCCTGTGTTCGCCCTGTGGGGGATATGGTACGATGGGATCTGGAACTGTCGAAGGGGGTCCGTGGCATGAATAACCTGCCCAGAACACGTGAAATTGCAGAAAACCTGGTGCAGCGGCTGCGCCTGCTGGCCCAGCCGCAGCGGCTGATGGTGCTGGCCTGCCTGCTGGAGGGAGAAAAGAGCGTCGGTCAGATTGAAGCCGAAACCGGCATCGGCCAGCCGACCCTGAGCCAGCAGCTTGCGGAACTTCGGCGTGCGGAGATCGTTATAACGCGCAAGGAGGCCCGGCAGGTCATTTACAGTATTAAGGATAGTATGGAGGAAATGCGTATTCGCCTGATCTGCGCGGCCTGCGGTCCGGAGTTTGATACCGAACAGTTGAGCGGAGTATTGCGCAGGAAGAAAGCCCCCCCTGTTATGACACAGGACGGCACGGCGGCCTGTTTCGCACGTATCAGCACCGATGTCTGAGCGGGATTGATACATGTTGCAACGAATTTGTACAAAAATGAACATTATGTTCTGAAGACGTTATTTATGACGAAGTATTCTATATAATATATCCGCCAGGCAATAAGGCTCCTGACTGGTGAGTCGTATTGTATTTATTGAAAAGGCAGTATATGTCCTTGAAATCAAGGTTCGTGAAGATGTCGCGACTGTGTGGTTGAATATAGAGGCACGGAATAAATTATGTCTGATACTGAGCAGGATTTTTCATGTCTGGAACTGACGACACAGATCGTGTCGGCGCATGTTTCAAACAATAGCGTTGCGGCAGACGTGCTTCCCGACCTGATACGCAACGTGTACCAGGCGCTGGCCATGGCCGGCCGTCCGGCGGAAGAGCCTGAAAAACTCCAGCCTGCCGTGCCGATCAAGCGTTCGGTCTTTCCCGACTACATCGTCTGCCTGGAAGACGGCAAAAAGCTCAAGATGCTCAAGCGCCACCTGCAAAGCGCCTATGGCATGACGCCCGAGCAGTACCGTGAACGCTGGGGCCTGCCCGCCGAATACCCCATGGTCGCGCCCAATTATGCCGAACGCCGTTCCAGCCTTGCGCGTGAAATCGGCCTTGGCCGCAAGATCACCGCCGCATCGGCGGCCGCCGCAGCTTCCGCCACTGGCGATGAACCCGCCCGCCCCACGCGCCGCCGCCGCAAGGCGTAAGGATGACGCGCGTTTCCTAGTCCTGCTTCGGTATGGGCGGTATCCATGATATTGCACGATCATGGATACTGATCCCGATATGTTGCTGCATGCCACCGCA
Source organism: Komagataeibacter oboediens (assembly GCF_018491655.1). Taxonomy (NCBI): domain Bacteria; kingdom Pseudomonadati; phylum Pseudomonadota; class Alphaproteobacteria; order Acetobacterales; family Acetobacteraceae; genus Komagataeibacter; species Komagataeibacter oboediens. The sequence continues at coordinate 51,097 of NZ_JABLUU010000010.1, forward strand.
CTGCGTCGGCGCCTGATGTTCTGGCGCGGCGGGGCCGTGGCTTTTTTTGTCCTTGCCTGCATTGTGGCCATGGCCCGTGCCGGCGGCCTGGGCGGCCACGCGCCGCATCTGGTCCACCTGAAGCTGGAGGGGGTCATCCCCTCCGATCCGCATGAGAATGTCGAGGCCCTGAAAAAGGCGGCCGATGATGCCTCGGTCCGGGGGCTGGTGCTGGAGGTCAACAGCCCCGGCGGCGCCGTAACCGGGGGCGAGGAACTGCATGATGCCGTCGCCGCCTTTGCCCGGCGCAAGCCTGTGGTGGTGTCCATGGGCGGGGTCGCGGCATCGGCGGGGTATATGGTGTCTGTCCCTGCGGCCCGTATTTTCGCCAACCGTTCCACCCTGACCGGGTCCATCGGCGTCATTCTGGAATCCCCGGATGTCTCTGGCCTGCTGGACCGGGTGGGGGTGCATGTGGACCAGCTTGTCTCTGGGCCGATGAAGGGGCAGCCTTCTGTCGTGCAGCCGCTGTCGCCCGAGGGGCGGGAGATGCTGCAGGGCGTGATTTCCGACCTGTATGGTTTTTTCGTGAATGTCGTGGCGCAGGACCGCCATATGCCGGTTGACCGTGTCCGGCAGCTGGCCGATGGTCGTCCCTATACCGGGCAGCAGGCGGTTTCGCTGGGGCTGGTGGACCAGATCGGATCCATGGATGACGCGCGCAAATGGCTGGTCGGGGCCACGCACCTGCCCGATACCGTGCGGGTGACGGATATTGGTCCTGCCGCCACGCGCATCAACTGGCGGCGGTGGATTTCGGGGCTTCTGTCCGGTGTGCCGGGTGCGGAAATTCTGTTGAACGAAAGTACCGCGCTTGACGGGGCCGTTGCGATCTGGAAACTTTAATTTCTTGTTTAAGCTAGGGGAACAGGATGACCAGATCGGAATTGATTGCCGAACTTGCCGCTGCCCGTCCACATCTGCCGATACGGGAAGTGGAACGTATTGTTCAGGTCATCTTTGCGGAAGTCAGCAATGCGCTGATGCGGGGGGACCGGGTGGAACTGCGTGGCTTTGGCGCGTTTACGGTCAAGAAACGTGACGCCCGCACGGGACGGAATCCCCGCACGGGCGAAACCGTGTCGGTGGAGGAAAAGGTCGTGCCATTTTTCAAGGCGGGAAAGGAATTGCGCGAACGCGTCAACCGCTCCCACCAGACGGTCGACTGATACCGGTCAGCTTTCATGATCGGCTCATAAAAAACACCGCGCCGGGGCAGACCCGGCGCGGTGTTTTCATACAGGCATCGCAGTGGCTGGCGTATCAGTGTCGGGCGTTGATTTCCGCCAGCAGGAAATCGCGGAATACCGCCACGCGCTTGGATGTGCGCAATTCCTCGGGATACACGAAATAGGCGTCCACCGTGGGCAGCGGCACTTCCGGCAGGATCTTGACCAGGTTGGGGTACTGTGACGCCGCATAAAGCGGGATCGACCCGATTCCGATGCCTGCGGCAATCGCGCCCGCCATGGCCGCCAGGCTGTTGACCTCCAGCCGGGCCTGACGGCGTTCATCCGACGGGACACCGGTTTCAGCCAGCCAGTTGATGTGCGGCACGGGTGGGTGGTACCCCCCGAACAGGATCAGCTTGTGGGCGTTCAGTTCCTCAAGCGTACGGGGTGTGCCGTAATCATTGAGATAGGACTGCGAGGCATAGATCGGCAGCGGAAAGTCCGCCAGGTGCCGCTGGATCAGGTCCGGCTGGCGGGGCGGGTGCATGCGCACCGCCACATCCGCTTCGCGCATGCCCAGATCCAGGTCGTTATCTTCCAGGATCAGGGTGATCGAAATGTCCGGATTTGTTTCCATGAACCGGTGCAGGCGTGGCGTCAGCCAGCAGGTGCCAAACCCGGTCGTGGTCGTGACCCGCAGCCGGCCTGCCGCCTTTTCCTTGCTTTCCGTCAGCAGGGACTGCGTCATGGCCAGCTTGGAAAAGACTTCCCGAACCGTCTGGTTCAGTGTCTCACCCTGTTCGGTCAGGATCAGCCCCCGGGCATGCCGGTGGAAAAGGGGGACCTGCAGCGCCTCTTCCAGGGCTGAAATCTGCCGCGACACCGCAGACTGGCTCAGGTTAAGCACGTCGCCGGCATGGGTGAAGGACCCTGCCTCGGCTACAGCATGAAATATCCGGAGTTTATCCCAGTCCACGCGTTGACTCCGCTTTGCTATCTATAAAAGGCGCGCCAAGTGTTATGACACTAAGTCGTTGTGGTGAAGGAAATGCGAGGGCAGGTCAAGGACTCTTCCTGATTCCTTACTGCGCTGACGCAAGGAAGCGTTCGGCCTCGAGTGCCGCCATGCACCCGGTGCCAGCCGCGGTCACCGCCTGGCGAAAGATCTTGTCCTGCACGTCACCTGCGGCAAAAACGCCGGAAACCGAGGTGCGCGTGCTGCCCGGCGTGGTGACGATGTAACCGTCTGTGTCGATCTCCACCACATCACGGAAAATTGTGGTGTTGGGGGCATGGCCAATGGCAACGAATACCCCATCAACATCGATATGCTGAATCGCGCCGGTCACGGTGTTGCGCAGGTCCGCCCCCGTGACCACGGGTGGCGTGCCGCTGCCGGTTATGCGTTCGACCGCGCTGTTCCATATGACGGATATCTTGGGATTGGCATGCAGCCGGTCCTGCAGGATCTTTTCCGCGCGCAGGCTGTCGCGGCGGTGGATCAGGGTGACGTGGCTGGCGTGATGGGTCAGGTACAGGGCCTCTTCCACCGCCGTATTGCCACCACCGATGACGGCCACGCGCTTGCCACGATAGAAAAAGCCGTCGCATGTGGCACAGGCCGACACGCCGGAGCCCTGGAATTCCTTCTCCCCCGGCACGCCCAGCCATTTGGCCTGCGCGCCGGTTGCAATGATCACGCTGCGGGCTTCGTACACCGTGCCGGAATCGCCGGTGGCATAGAAGCGGCCTGTCCCGTCGGTCCGGCTGAAATCGCACGAGACGATGATGTCATCCATAAGACGGGTGCCGACATTGCCGGCCTGTTCGGCCATCTGCATCATGAGGTCCGGTCCCTGCACGCCCTTGGCGAAACCGGGATAGTTCTCGACATCCGTGGTGATCATGAGCTGGCCGCCGGGCTGCAGGCCCGCGACCAGTACGGGGGAGAGATTCGCGCGCGCGGCATAGATGGCGGCAGTGTAGCCGGCGGGACCCGCGCCAATGACAAGCAGGTCGGTAGAACACGTCTGGGGCATGAGATCAGAAAAACCCTATCGTCACAATTTCCTTTGGTATGGTCGTCCACTGGCGTCCGTGCAAGGGTTGGAGTAGGAAGGGCGTCATTATTGCGGCGTATGGGCGTGACAGCCGCCCCTTTGCGAAAGATGGAACAGGCATGGCGGAACGGATGGCTGATCTGGATGCGATTGACCGTCGGATTGTGGCCGAGCTTCAGCTGGACGGACGCATGACGAATGTGGAACTGGCGCGGCGCGTGGGCATATCCGCCCCGCCGTGCCTGCGCCGCATGCGGCGGCTGGAGGAAGATCATGTCATTCGCGGCTACCATGCCGATACGGATGGCACCCGGCTGGGGTGGTCGATCACGCTGTTTGCGCTGATCGGTCTGGACAGCCAGAAGGAAGCGGTGCTTTCGGCATTTGAAAGCCAGGTCTCGGGCTGGCCGGAAGTGCGCGAATGCCACATGATCCGTGGCGGGGGGGATTTCCTTGTGCGGCTGGTGGCGCGGGACGCGACACATGAAAACCTGCTGACCCGCCAGTTGACCGAGGCCCCGCACGTGGTGCGGGTGCAGACGCTGCAGACCATCCGCACCAGCCTGAACCGCCCGGGCGTGCCTGTGTGACGGCGCGATACAGCCCGTGGTGGTGGCTGTATCTGCTTGTGCTGCTGGCCGGTATGCGGCTGGCTGTGGCCGGTATCCTGCCACTTTCCCCTGACGAAGCGTATTACCGGCTGTGGGCGTTCGCGCCCGCCGCAGGGTATCTGGACCATCCGCCCATGGTGGCGGCGTGGATATGGCTGGGCATGAAACTGGGCGGGGATGACGCGCTTGGTGTCCGGCTGGTGGGTGTCCTTGCAGGGGCGGGGGTGTCCGCCTTCGTGTTCCGTGCCGTGCGTGACCTGCTGCCCGATGCGGGGCGGGCAGGGGGCATACGTGCCTGTGTCATGTTGCAGGCGACTCTGGCACTGGCAATTCAGTCTGTTGTGATAACACCGGACATGCCGGTGATGTTCTTCCTGTCCGTGCTGCTCTGGGCCATGGGGCGTGTCGTGGCGGGGGCCGGGGCGCGCTGGTGGCTGGTTGCGGGGCTTGCCGCCGGGCTGGCGTGCGACAGCAAATATACCGCCGTCCTGCCCGTTGCCGGTATTGCCCTGTGGCTCGTGATGCAGGCAGTCAACCGGCGTGCATGGCTGTTGCGGCAGGTGCCGGGGCTTATGGGGGCAACGGTCCTGTCGGCCCTGTGCGTTGCCCCCGTAATATGGTGGAACGCGCGGCATGGCTGGGCCAGTTTTGCCCGGCAGGGTGGGCGCACGGCAGACTGGCATCCGGGGCGGGCGCTGCAGTTCCTGACCGAACTGGTGATGGGGCAGCTCGGGCTGATGACGCCGGGCATCGCTGCCTTTTTCATATGGGGACAGGTTGTCCTGCTGCGCCGTGCGCGGCGGGATGCGGGTGCCGCGCTGCTGTCGTGCATGACGCTGCTGCCTGCCTGCGTGTTTGTGCAGCATGCCATAGGCGACCGTGTGCAGGCGAACTGGCCGGTGGTGATCTACCCCATGCTGGCGGTGGGCGCGGCCACGGTGGCGTGGCGCTGGGGGCGGTGGGCGGCTGCAGGTGGCATCGTGATTGGCGCGCTGGTTTACATACAGGCCTTATTCGGCCTGTTGCCGCTGTCCGCCCATACGGATGTCGCATTGCGGCAGATGGCAGGCTGGCGGGATCTGGCCGTCCGGATTGAAGACCATGCGGGGCAGGGTGATTTCATTGCCGCATGTGATTACGGCACGGCAGCGGAACTGGCGCGCGTCCTGCCCGGTCGGGTCGTGGTGGGGATGGAGCCGCGCTGGGCGCTGTTCAACCTGCCGCATGATGTCTCGGGGGCGGGCATCATGGTCTGTAACCCACGCCGTGGTTTTGATCGCGATGTGTTCACATCCGTCCAGCCGGTCGGTACGCTGGTGCGCGGACGGCGCGGGCGGGTGGCCGAACGCGTTGACCTGTACCGCGTCACCCTGCGTGCCGACCTGTCGCCCGCGCAGCGCGACAGTATCGTGCGTCTTTCCACGCCGTAACCGGCTGTTTCAAATTAAACTATTGATAAATAATAAAAGTTTTCAGGTGTAGCCTTTTTCAAAAAGGTGACGCTTTTTGAAAACAGCGCGACCGGGAAACATCCCTCAGCTTCGCGCGCGTTTCAGGCTGGCCGGGATAGAAACCTCGCACGCTGTTCCTGCTGCCTTCTGTCGGCGCAGGACATCAGGCTGCCGGGGCAACCTGACGGACCTGTTCCAGCAATGTTTTCATGCGGAAGGGCTTTTCCAGCAGCGGCAGCGGCGCGTAGCCAGCCAGCCGGTCGGGATCGCCACTCATCACGATCACATGGCATCCCCGCTTCTGGGCGGTTGCGATGAAGCCGTCCGGGTTGCCATCGGGCAGCGTCAGGTCAACCAGCACGAGGGAGAAGTCGCCATCCTCGATCCGCTGCATCGCCCCCGCCACGTCGTGGCTTATGGTGGCGCGGATCCCCTGCGTATCCAGCATGGTGGCGACCAGTTCCGCTATCGTCGCCTCATCTTCGACAATCAGGGCAGAAATCTGGGTCATGACGGGATGCTTTCGGTCCGGGAGGAATGGGGGGCGGGGGTGCGTACCTGTGCTGCCACCGGCCATGGGGCGATGCCACGCGGGGACAGGGCCAGCGCGCCCAGTTCCAGCAGGCCGGGGCTGAAGGCTGCGGGGCTGGCGCGTACCTGCGCCAGGTCAAACCATCCCGTATCACATGCGTCATCGCCCGCCGCGATGTCTGTCCAGCCATTGTCGTGGCATTTTACCGCCACGATCAGATAGTGGAAACGGATATGGCCCGTGCTGTCGCGGTCGATCAGGTCGAAGGCGGTCAGCGTGCCTTCGGCATGGGTCACGAAGCCGGTTTCTTCGCGCAGTTCGCGCGCGGCCGCGTCCAGATAGCTTTCGCCATATTCAATGCGACCACCGGGAAAACCCCATAGCCCCTGATCGGGCGGGTTGCGCCGGCAGACCAGCAGCATGCGCCCATCGCGCACCACGATGGACAGAACAGCGCCAGCAATTGTCATGTTATCAGACATATGGGGAATATATCGGATCGCGGCCCGGCATCCATGCCTGTATCGGACCACTCCGTTCCCGATTGCGTGAACTGGGGCGGGTCGATACGAAAAAGCCTATCGTTTCAGCACGATATGCGCCCGGCAGCGCGGGGTGCCGTATGTGCCGACCATGGTGTCCCCTTCGGGGCGGGCTTCAAACACCATGGGAAAGGGGGCGCCCGATGGCTGCTTGACCAGGGCTTCGGCATGGTAATGCGTTGCAGCCTTCGTCGGTATGCCAACCAGCGCGAGGGACCCGTCGGCGGGGGTGAATGTCAGCTGTTTCGCCCCGATCTGCAGGGTGGAGGTATTGGCGGTTTCCGTGCTGCAGTTGCCCCTGTCGGTGACAAGCTGGCCCGTCCACAGGCCCTGCGGGTCATGCTGTGCATCGGCGCGTGCAGGGGCGGGGGAAAGGCAGGCAAGGCAGGCGCCCGCCAGCAGCAGGATTGAACGTGCAGTCATGAAACAGCCATTATGATCCGGTTTGTCCAGCCGACAGGCAAAGACAGGCCTGCCTGAACACGTATATATTGTGCTATCTGCGCGGGAAAGACTATCCCACCCTTGCAATATGTTGCCAGCTCATGCTGGAAGCCTAGTTTATCGATAATGCCGCGACCGAAAGACACAAGATGAACGAGACCGCGAAGACCGCCGCCCCAGAGGCAGGACTTGATGAAACCCTGCATGATGATCGTATCCTGATCCTGGATTTTGGCAGCCAGGTGACCCAGCTGATTGCCCGGCGCGTGCGTGAAAGCGGGGTGTACTGCGAAATCTGGCCGTATTCCAGTAGCGCCGAGCGGATTCGTGCCTTTGCGCCCAAGGGCATCATCCTGTCCGGTAGCCCGGCCAGCGTGCTGGACAAGGACGCGCCCACAATTCCGGATGTGGTGTTCAGCCTGAACGTGCCGGTGCTGGGGATCTGCTATGGTCAGCAGGCGATGTGCCGCCAGCTTGGGGGGACGGTGGAAACATCCGAACACCGTGAATTCGGGCGTGCGCATATCGATATCATAAAGGACTGCGCCCTGTTCCGTGGTACATGGGCGCGGGGCGGTCGTGAACAGGTGTGGATGAGCCATGGCGACCGCGTGACCAAGCTGCCGCCTGGATTCCAGGCCGTGGCCGTGAGCGAGGGCGCGCCGTTCGCCATCATCGCCGATGAAGGCCGCCGCCTGTATGGCGTGCAGTTCCACCCCGAGGTGGTGCACACCCCGCATGGCGCGGCGCTGCTGCGCAATTTCACGCATGACGTGGCGGGGTGCCGGGGCACGTGGACCATGGCGGGTTTCCGCGAAATGGAAATCGCCCGCATCCGCCAGCAGGTGGGCAAGGGGCGGGTGATCTGCGGCCTGTCGGGTGGTGTTGATTCGTCGGTTGCCGCCGTGCTGATCCACCAGGCCATTGGCGACCAGCTGACCTGCATTTTCGTCGATCCCGGCATCCTGCGCGCGGGGGAGGCGGATGAAGTCATTCGCACCTTCCGCGATCGCTTCAACATTCACCTGATCCACCGCGATGCATCCGACCTGTTCCTGAATGCGCTGGAAGGGGTGAGCGACCCCGAAATCAAGCGCAAGACCATTGGGCGCCTGTTTATCGAAGTGTTCGAGGAAGAGGCCGCCAAACTGGGTGGCGCCGAATTCCTGGCGCAGGGCACGCTGTACCCCGATGTGATCGAAAGCGTCAGCTTTACCGGCGGGCCGTCCGTGACCATCAAGTCGCACCACAATGTGGGCGGCCTGCCGGAACGGATGAAAATGCAGCTGGTTGAACCGCTGCGTGAACTGTTCAAGGACGAAGTGCGCGAACTGGGCCGGGAAATGGATATTCCCGAAGCAATCGTCGGTCGCCACCCGTTCCCCGGTCCGGGGCTGGCCATTCGCATTCCCGGTGCGATCACGCGTGAAAAGCTGGACCTGCTGCGGCGTGTTGATTCGATTTTCCTGGAGGAAATCCGTTCGGCCGGACTGTATGATGCCATCTGGCAGGCCTTTGCCGTTCTGCTGCCCGTGCGGACCGTGGGTGTGATGGGCGATGGCCGCACATATGATTACGCCTGCGCCCTGCGCGCCGTTACCAGCACTGATGGCATGACGGCGGATATCTATCCTTTCGACATGTCCTTCCTCAACCGCGTGGCCGGGCGTATCGTAAATGAGGTCCGTGGGGTCAACCGCGTCACTTATGATATTACATCCAAGCCGCCGGGTACGATTGAGTGGGAGTGAGTGGACGTTATTTTTTCTAAATAAAGCGTCTATATTATAAATCTGTTCTGTTTTTATTATCCTTCAGGAACCGTGTTCGTTTGAACATGCGTCCTGAAGGATTTTTTTATGGCTAGGTGCGAATGCCATGCCGGAGTCAATAAAGAGTTCTGATATCTGTTATGGCAATATATTTTCTATTTTAGTTATTATTCTAAATAATGATTCTGAATATTCGTTTCCAGATCAGCATACAGAACATACCCATATTCCCCCAAACCTGTTGGTTACTGCCTGCATCAATCGAAAGATATGAAACGGGCAGTAAATATCATGTTGTTCAGGGGAAAAGTGGTAACCGGCCGTTCAAGACCCGTCAGACTGTATTTCTGCCTGGGGTTTTGGTATTGAGCGCGTGATTTTCTTTATGAATTGCGATTAGGTATGGAAGATTTTCGATACCAAACTCCGTAAAAGCAAGGATTGGTTCCTCGTCTTCCCGGTTAGAGTTGAAGACATAGATACGCCCATCTTCCGGCGTCATGCCTTCGGCGATTTCATGCAGCAGATCCTCGTCTTCAGCAAGTTTTGCTGCGACGTATGCTGCGGTAAAGATGTAGCTGATGGCAGCCATGACTATGCAGCCTGTTGATGAGGTGTTTTCATGGGTTTCCAGTTCCATGGCAACAGTTCGTGGAGCTGGTTGATTTTGTGCTCGTTGATACGGGCCAGGACGTCGGCGAGGTAATCGTGCGGATTGAGGCCTGAGAGTTTTGCGCTTTCGATGAGGGTCATGGCATCAGCGATGTTGTCCCCACCGGCATCGGAACCGGCAAAGAGATAGTTTTTTCGGCCGACGCATACGGGCCGTATGGCCCGTTCGGCAGGATTGTTGTCAATGGCGACACGACCATCTTCCACAAACAGGGTAAAGGCGGCCCACCGGTTGAGCGCATAGCGGATCGCTTTTGCCAGTTCCCCCTTCCCGGGGATGCGGGCGAGCTGTGCTTCGCACCAGGCATGGAAGGCCGCAACGCGAGGGCGGCTTTTTTTCCTGTCGGACAGCCAGGCGGTGCCTGGCGGGATGCCCGGTGATCTGCCGCTCGATATCGTAGAGCTCTCCGATCTGCTCAAGCGCTTCCCTTGCAATTGTCGAGCCGCTGCCTTTCCAGACATCATGGAATGCCCGACGCAGGTGGGCCCAGCAGGCCGCTTCGCGCACGCGGACGGTTCCCGTTGCATCGGGTTTATACAGGTCCCTGAACCCGGCGTAGGCATCCGCCTGGAGAATACCCGAGAAGGTCGCCAGATGGGTCTGGGGATTGATCCCCTTGCGATCGGGAGAGAACCAGTAGGCAACGGCGGGTGGATCGCTGCCACCCCAGGGGCGGGGATCGCGCAGATAGGTCCAGATCCGTCCTTCCTTCACACCGCGTGGTTTACCAGCCTGGCGCAGGCAGGGATCAAGAACCTGGATGGGCGTATCATCGGCATGCAGCAGGTCTGCCCCAACGACATCCTGACGGATCAGTGCCGCCAGGGGACGCAGGACGGCAACGGCCTGACCACACCAGTCGATCAGGGTTGAACGGGGGATTTCGACACCCTGACGGGCAAAGATCTCGTTCTGACGATAAAGCGGGATATGGTCATCGAATTTCGAGACCAGAATATGGGCCAGGAGCCCGGGGCCAGCCATGCCCCGGGGAACAGGACGTGATGGCGCTTCAGGCTGCACCATTGTTTCGCAATGACGGCAGGATTTCTTCAGCCGTGCCGTTTCGACGACTTTCAGTTTTGCTGCGATGAATTCAAGGATTTCGGTGACATCTTCGCCGACGAGGCGCAAGGGACCGCCACAGGCGGAACAGGCCTCACCCGGGTCGAGCACAATGCGCTCGCGTGGTGTGGCGTCCGAGACCCTGGGCCTGCCACGCCGTCTTTGGGGAGAGACCCCGGCGTCGCCGTTATCGCGCCCCTCACTTTCGGAAGACGGATCTGCCGCTGCAATCGCGATTTCCACATCTTCGAGGAGCAGTTCGAGCTGTTCAGTCTCACGTTCGATCTTTTCTGAACTGACCCCGAATTTCTGTTTCTGCAGGCGAGCGATCCGGATCCTGAGCGACCGGACAAGGGCATCATAGGCCCGCGCCGACGCCGACAGCCGCACGATCTCGCCCTGCTGGGCCATGATGATGGCCTTGAGGCTTTCGAGATCATCAGGCAGGGGGCCAGGATATCGCTCCATCTCTGGATGATAGCGGAAAACTGCCAGAAAACAAAGAAATCTGCGGCAGCGATGGCGAAAAATCAGGCGACGCGAGAGGGAGGCGCAGACCAGGATGGCCGTCTCCAGTCAATGCCTTCCCAGAGCATGGCCATCTGTGCGGCTGTCAGGCGGGCAACGCCATCTGCTGGGGAGGGCCACGGAAAACGTCCGGTCTCGAGCACCTTGTAATAAAGGCAGAACCCCTGACCGTCCCACGTCAGAAGCTTGATCCTGTCCCCACGGCGACCGCGAAAGGCGAAGAGTGCTCCCGACGTCGGGTCCTGACGCAGCTTGTCCTGTGCAAGTGCAGCCAGCCCCGATATGCCCTTGCGCATATCCGTCACACCGCAGGCCAGATAGACACGCACACCATTGCCCACGCCAATCATGCCGTCTCCGCGATCCGGATGACCCGTGCCAGAAGCTCTTCTGCAGGATGTCCCGTCACCCTGATACAACGGCCATTGCGCAGCACAATGGCCAACTCGTCAGTATCATCGCCAGACGCCACAGCGGGTGCATTCACGGAAGCAACAGGAACAAACGCCACAGACTGATCTGGGGAAGACAGTCTTTGACGGAATGAAGTACGCCACTGGTAAAGATGTTGGCGGGTCAGGCCATGCTGACGTGCCACATCCGATACACTTGCCCCGTCCACACCAACTTCAGCCAGAATCTCCAGCTTCCGTTCGTCCGGCCAGCGGCGACGGCGTTCAACGCCAATCAGGATTTCCTGAGCCATATTTACCTCCCAAACGACGTCAATAACGACGTCGTTAACGACGGTAAGTTACCAGTCACAATCCTCAGGCATAAGGCGGCCTCAAGCGGCCGATTACGAAAAGTGCATGGCCATTCAGCCATCATCGGCAAACAGAAGCCCGTTTGATAAATGGAAGGATGGCATTGATGCTGCCGGGCGTTCCCCAGCCCAGTGGAATGCATGGGACAGCGAAATCCGCCGCACGGTCGATGAATGCAACCGGCATTTATCCAATACACCTGGCTATCATCCGCTGGACTGGCGCTGGATCAAGGCGATTATCTGGGTAGAGACGGGCGCACACAGCCCCGCATGGAACCGTCAGCCCATGCAGATTGGTAATCCGGGTGATCCAGGACTGACTTCGCTGCTGTCTGGAAAGGAAGGTGGTGACCGTATCATGCCACCTGCGTGGAAAGGACGCCTGACAGTTGGGTCTGCCCGGTCCAATCCCGTAGATAACATTCGTGCCGGAGTCGGATATCTGCTTATGAGGATGGCAAACTTCCGGATGGATACCGTTGTCGATCCTAATGCCAAGATCGAGAAAGTTACGGTTACGGCGTCGAACAACAATCTGTGGCATATCGCAAGGAATACAGGCACAACAGTTAAAAACCTGCAAAGCCTTAATCCGGGTATTACGCCAGCCCAGCTTAAACCAGGAATGGAACTGAAATATCAGAAAGCATCTGAGCAACGGGTGATTTTTGGATGGAAAACTATTTCCGCATCCACGGTGGCAGATTTGTATAATCATGCTAACATTTATGATTATACAAGGAAACTGAATTATGTATTCCCTCGTGTCGGTCGATAACAAATTTTTAATGCGCCGAAAGATAATTTCTTGTTTTTGTCTAATTCTCTGTATTCCAATGACAGCTATGGCAGAGACCACGTCTATAGTCCCGACAGAAGATGAATTATATGAAGAATGTAGTGAATTTTCGATGGCAGGAATACATGAATGCCTACAAAAAAAACGTGATGAAAGTCAAAAAGCGTTAACACAAGCTGAATCCCATGTGAATACCATGCTGTCCCGATGGGATGTGGAAGACCAATATATTGCTCAGGAAAAAAGTCATTTTGCAATAGATAATCAGGAATTTATTAATTATCGTGAGGCGCACTGTCTCTTTGTAAAATCTTTGGGTGCTAGTGGAATTGGTAATGCATTGGAAATAAGAGAATATGCGTGTATTGTCGAATTGAATTATAGGAGAATTGCACAATTGCGGGAAGCTGTTTCTCAGTTCCGGCTTAAATAACTCGCCTCTTTGGTGAAAATAAGATCCCCTTTCATGTTTTCTGCTACTGCTGAGAGAAAGGCGAAAATCGCCAGACGGAGTAAGGGAACTGGTTTGTCATTTAAGATTATGCTGTGACGGTGAGTATGCGAAGTGGTGGCAGTATCTAACGCAGGAATCGAGCCTCAAATAGCTTACTCACTATCCCGATAGTCTCTGAAATCTCAAAAATTTTTTCCCTTTAATTTCTGTTGGAAAACCAAAAGTGTAGCATTTTGGCAGGATTGTTAACGGCTCCGTGCGCTTTTTCTAAAAAACTCCATATTTAAATCAATAGGTTAGAGATTTTTTGAATGATTGAGTGGGAGTGAGTGGACGTTATTTTTTCTAAATAAAGCGTCTATATTATAAATATCGTCTGTTTTTATTATCCTTCAGGATTCATGTTTGTCAGAGCATGCGTCCTGAAGGATTTTTTTATGGCCAGGTGCGAATGCCATGCCGTAGTCAATAAAGAGTTCTGATATCTGTTATGGCAATATATTTTCTATTTTTGTTATTATTATAAATAATTATTCTGAGTATTCATTTCCAGATCGGCATACAGAACATACTCATCTCCCCCCAAATCTGTTGGTTACTGCCTGCATCAATCGAAAGATATGAAACGGGCAGTAAATATCATGTTGTTCAGGGGAAAAGCGCATGGCCATTCAGCCATCATCGGCAAACAGAAGCCCGTTTGATAAATGAAAGGATGGCCCCGACGTGATCGCCCGGCTCATCTTCTTCAACCCGGCAGCTTTTCATCCCCGGCATCCAGCGCCCTGTCCCGATCAAACTCACGGGGCCGTCCTGTCCGGGCCATGCAGTGTCTCCGTCCGTGTGGATAATGTCCTATACTCATCGGTCCGGAACTGGATTGCCTGCATCATGCGCTGAAGCCACCATCAATGGTCTGCATGGCCCCGGTAATGCCGCGCGCCGTGGGGCCGGCCAGAAATGATACATAAGCCGCAACATCGTCTGCGGACCCATGTTCCTTTATGGCCATGACGCTGTGCATGAGGCTGGCCTCGGGGCCATTGGCCGGATTCATATCCGTATCCGTCGGTCCCGGCTGGATGACATTGACCGTGATGCGACGTTCCCCAAAATCCCGTGCCAGCCCCCGTACCATGCTTTGCAGGGCGGATTTGGTCATGCTGTAGGCCGCCAGTCCCTTAAAAGGCACCCGATTGGCGTTCGTGGAGCCGATCAGGATAATCCGGCCGCCATCCGGCATGGCGCGGGCAGCTTCAACCGCGCAGTGATAGGCGGCGCGAATGTTGATATCGATCATGCGATCAATATCGTCAGGATCAAGCGCCAGCGGATCCCCGGCAATGCAGATCCCGGCGTTGAAGACGAAAATGTCGATGGGGCCGACATCGCGCGTGGCGGCAAGGATGGCTGAACGGTCGGTCGCATCCGCATGAACGGCTTCCGTCCCGCTTTCGCGGGCAAGGTCTTCGGCCTTTGCGCGCGAACCGGCCCATGTGAAGCGCACGGACGCGCCTTCGCTTGCCAGACGCCGTACGATTGCGGCGCCAATCCCCCGGCTGCCACCGATAACGACAGCCTTTTTGCCTGAAAAATCCGCCATGTCGCATTCCCCTATGTTCTGTATCGATCAATACAGAACATAGGGCGCCGGTATGCAAGTCAATTCCGTATCGACCGATCTGGAATTTATTCCACCCGATCGACTGTTCAGACCCAGCAGGACGTTCAGCACTCTGTAACCGGGTCAAACCTTGACAGAATCAACATGCGTCTTCGGTCCCATGGGCAGGGTGGGGAGCTGGCGGATGGACTGCGTGCGGCGTCCGGAATGGTGAAGCAGATGAGGACTGAAAAATACGTTCCGATATATCTTGACGTAAGATATATCGGAACGTATATCGATAGTCATGAAACACAGAAACAGACACGCAGGCGGTCGTAACCGCCAGACTTTCTCCCCCGAAGGCATGGCAGGTTCCGGGGAACCCCGTCGCCATCACGGCCGCGGTGGACATCACGGCGGTGGCCGCCGGGGCGGGCGTCACCGGCTGTTCGATTATGGTGAGATGCGGCTCCTGGTCCTCTCGCTGATCGCGGAAAAACCGACCTACGGTTACGAACTGATCCGCATGATCGAGGAAAAATTCGGTGGCAGCTACGCCCCCAGCCCCGGCGTGATCTACCCCACGCTGACCTGGCTGGATGAAGCGGGTTATGCCCGGATTGTCGAAGCCGACGGCCGCAAGAACTACCACATCACGCCGGAAGGCGAGGCGTTCCTGGCCGCCAGCCGTACGGCCCTTGATGAAATCCTGGCCCGCGCCGCGACAGGTGCGGCAGAGGGCAGGGGGGGCCGGAAGAATGTCCCGATGCCGGTCATGCGCGGCATGGAAAACCTGCGCACGGCACTCCGCCTGCGGCTGCGCAACGGCGGGCTTGATACGGAAGCCGAGGAAAAGATCGCAGCCCTGCTGGATGACGCCGCCCGGGCGATCGGACAGGTCTGAACCCCGAATTTCCCTGACCGGTCGGCCAACTGGTCGCCCGGTCAGGCAATGACCCCATAATCCCACCATGTATTGGTCTGTTTTTACGGAATATCATGGTGTGGTTTGTGAGTACCTGAATGCAGGTCACTCACGTTCCGGAATATTCGTTTAAGTTTCCGGAACATTCACCGGAATAATACCGGGCCATGCAGGATCGTGATTTCGTGCCCGGATATTCCCGATACTGTCTGTTACATCATTCGACCTTACATTCCCGTGCATGCGACACGATGTATTAAAGGTCGAATTAAAGGATATATCATGAAGCGTTCAATTCTGTTTGCACTTGCTCTTGGCGCCTCCCTTCCGCTGGCGGCCCAGGCTCAGTCACCTGATCAGAACCAGGGCAGCGGGCAGGGCGAACATCGTGGCCACGGTGGTCATGGCCATCACGGTGGCAGGCATGGCGGTCACGGCGGGAACGGTGGTCAGAATGGCCAGGGCGGTGAAAACCGGAACGGCGGCCCGGGCGAAAACGGGGATCGCGGTGGCGAGAACCGTGGCGACCGGAACAACGGTCCCGGGGATCGTGGCGGCGACAGCCAGAACGGCAACCGGGGCGAACACGACGGCGGTCGCGGCGGTGACCACAATGGCGGCTGGAACCAGAACAACAGCACCTCCAACTGATCCCATTACCCAAGCGGAAGGCCCGGCATATTGCCGGGCCTTTTTTGTTGCAGGAAAGAAAACCGGCAACCGTGACGCCGGGCAAACCGGTAGCGCCCTGACAGATTGTATGCACCCACGTCGCATGACGCAGGGATTGTGTGAAAAGCACTCATTTATAAAGAACATTAAACGTCTCCAGGAACTTTCTGAAAAAAGCTTCAGAAAAAACGTCCTGATGATGAGTGAATGTTTTGCAGACAGGCTGCTTCAGGCTGCCCTGCATGATGGTCCATGGTGTGGCTTGTCGTCGTCCCTGCGCGTGGTAGCATGCCGTTCTTGCCGCAGACGTCGGGGAAAACCGGAGAATGGAAAACAGGCAGGCACTTCCCCTGAAGGAAAAGGTGGCCTACGGCTGTGGTGATGCCGCCTCCAACATGATGTGGGGCATGACCTCATCCTACCTCATGTATTATTACACGGACATATATGGCCTGCCGCTGGTGGCGGTATCGTGGATATTGCTTGTGGCCCGAGTTGTGGATGCCTTCTGCGATCCGGCCATCGGCTATATCGTTGACCGTACGGGGGGGCTGATCGTGCCGCGTCTGATCCGGGCGCTTGCCATTCCCTTTGGCGTGACGGGTTTCGCGTGCTTTCTGGCCCTGCCACTTTCGTCCGCAGGGAAAATCCTGTGGGCAGGGCTGACCTATATCGTATTTGGTGCGGTCTATTCCTGCATCAACACGCCCTATGGCGCGCTGTCGGTCATGATCAGCCGGAGTGCGACGGCGCGCGTGGGCCTGAATGCATTCCGCATGATGGGCTGTCAGGCCGGGTCGCTGTTTGTGGCGCTTATGACCATTCCCGCCATCACATGGCTGGGCGGGGGCGACAGTGCGGCGCAGCACCGGTATGGCATGGCGGTCTATGTGCTGGCCCTGTCGGTTGTGGGCAGCGTCCTGTGGCTGTGCGTGGCGCGTGGCTGCATCGTGCGGCATCCACCAGCACCCGTCCGGCAGGGGCTGGTGATCACGCTGCGCCATCTTTTTGGTAACCGGCGGTGGGTGCTGAGCAATATGCTCGCATTCTTTTATTTCGTGGGGCAGGCGGCCCTGTTCGGGTTTGCCCTGTATTACGCCCGTATTGTCCTTGGCGGCACGGAGCAGCTGGGCGCCAATATCATTACATTCATTACCGTCCTGCTGTTTGCTGGCGTGCCCGCATGCGGGCCACTTGCGCGGCGTCTGGGCACTGTCCGCAGCGGGATCGTATGCCTGATCGTGCAGGGGGCAGCCTATCTGGCCATGGCTGTCGCGGGGGCGTCCATGGCGGGTTTTTTCCTGTCCGCAGGTCTTCTTGCGCTGGCGCAGGGTGTCATGTCGCCGCTGTATTACACCCTGCTGGCCCAGGCCGTGGATGACGGGGACCCGCGTTCCTCGACCGGATCGGCAGGGTTGGCATATTCGATCAATACATGGGTCACGAAACTGGCGATGGGCCTGACCGGTTTCATCCTGGCGCAGTTCCTGTCATGGGGGCATTACGCTGCGGATGGGGCGGCACAGCCACCAGAAGTATCATGGTGGATTACGACGGGATTTGTCTGGCTGCCGCTGTGGGCGGTGTGCATGCAGGCCCTGTGCCTTCTGGCATGGCGTGACAGGGCGTGAGACGTGTGCCGGTGCTGCCGCCTGCTGCGTGATTTTTCCCGCAGGCCCGTGATGGAAATAAAGGTTCATGGGTGTCGCCCTTCTTCATGAAGGCGACGTTTCACCAGACACGTTCATGCGCCTGCCCGATGGTTCCGGTCGCGGTTGTCCCGCGACCGGGAACGATGATGGCCGCGTTAATGGATCACGCCACAGGCCACGCGGTCTCCCGCGCCGCCAATGGGCTGGGTGCGGTAATCATCGGGATTGGCATGGATGACCAGCGCCGACCCGTCGGCATCCAGCAGGGCAGGGCGGCCATCCTTGCCATTCAGGGACACCAGGGTGGAATACAGTTCCACCGTTGCCGTCCCGTCCTGATTGACAAACACATTGGGCAGGTCGCCCGCATCATTGGCGTTCGGGTTCAGCAGGCCATGCACGACGGGGCTGGCCGCATGGACATGTGCGCCCGCGCTGCTGAACTTCGGCGGGCCGCAGTCGCCTTTTTCATGGAAGTGGATGCCATGCCAGCCGGGGATCAGTCCCTTCGCCTCGATATGCAGCAGCACGCCCTTTGGCGCATCCGTGACATGGAGGCTGCCGTGGTCGGTGCCGTCATTGCCGATCAGGCTGCCGGATGCCGTATCGGCGGCATGGGCCACGGCAGGCACGCAGGCCAGTCCGGCAAGAACGGTAAGCAGTTTCAGGCGGGATGTAAGCATGGGATATTCCTTATTCCGGATCGCACGGCAGCCGTAACGGCAGCGGGATGACAGGCCGGTATCCTGCCGGGAAACGCCCGCGCGCTGACACGGCGGGGCCTGTCCGGAACAGCGTGCCGGAATTAAGATACGCTCGCAATAACCACGAACCCGCGCCGTGCGCCCATCCGTCCCGCTACCGGGCCAATATCATGTGGAAACAGGGCGCGGTGCCGGTGGCACGCGTCCTTCACTTTCTGCGGAGGCCGCGCACACGATCTCCGGTCCGTGCCCGACACGACGCGCGGGTCCCGCCACCCGGCAGCACTGGCAGCCCACCGGGGCAGGGTGCGCGCGGCGCTCCGCCGGGAACGGGGCAGTTCCCCTACATGCATTCCCGTTGTATGACCCGACACTTCCCCCTCATGGCATGGCGGCACATGAAGATCGGTTTCCTGTTCAATCACGACTGCACCCATCAGGTCCCGCATACGGCGCCGATCATCAGTGAACTTGCGGCCATGGGGCAGGATGTGACGGTCATTACCTCCACCGCGGCGCAGGAAGCCCATGTCCGCAAAACCATCGCCGCCTGCGCGCAGCGCGTGACATATGCCCGGATTGATATCGGGCCGCTGTCCCGGGCCATAAATACGGTGGCGCGGGCGGTCGTACCGTTCCGCCGCATTGCCAATCTGCGCGAAAACATCGACCTGTTCGCGGGGTTTGACGCGCTGGTGGTGCCCGAGACGACATCGGCGCTGCTGAAAAGCCATTTCAATCTGGATGTACGGCTGATCTACCTGCCGCACGGGGCGGGGGACCGGTCCATCGGGTTTCGCGACGTGACCCGGTTTTTCGACCTTGTGCTGCTGCCCGGCGCCAAGACGCGTGACCGCATGCTGCACAAGAACCTGATCCGCCCCGGGCATCATGCCGTTGTCGGCTATCCCAAATTCGACACCGTGGACATGACGGCGCGCCCGCGCTTTTTTGACAATGACCGGCCTACCGTCCTGTACAACCCGCATTTTGACCCGGTCCTGTCATCATGGTGGGACATGGGGATCGAGGTGCTGGAATGGTTCGCGCGGCAGGATGACTACAACCTGATCTTTGCGCCCCACGTCATGCTGTTCCGCCGCAGGCTGCACACATCGGTCGAACACCGGCGCATCCGCCTGCGCCGCAGGATACCCGAACGGCTGCGCAACCTGTCGCACATACGCATTGATACCGGCAGCCAGAATTCGGTGGACATGTCCTATGTCCTTGCCGCTGATATCTACCTGGGGGATGCCAGCAGCCAGGTCTATGAATGGATCGCCCGGCCGCGCCCGTGCATCTTTATCAATTCCCACCATGCACGCTGGCGCGACAACCCCAACTATGCGCACTGGAACATGGGACAGGTGATCGAGGGCGTGGACGAACTGCCCCACGCCCTTGCTGTGGCATGTGACCGGCAGCGCCTGTTTGCCGCCCGCCAGCAGGCCGCATTCGACGCGACATTCCATACCGTCCCCGGTGAAACCGCCGCCCATCGCGCCGCGAAGGAAATTGTTACATTTTTATGTAAGGATAAACCATCTGCCCAATGACCCGCCGGAATACGTGGTGCTATCCTGCCCGACCGGTTCATGACACGGAGTGTGCAGGGCATGCGCATCGCCTACATTATCAATACGTTTGAAGGTGGTGGCGCTGCCCTTCCCATTCCCGCCATTGCGGACGTTTTCCGCCGGCATGGGCATGAGGTGCATGTCGCCGCCATATGCCGGCGCAACGGGCGCGCCCTGCCCGTGCTGCGCGCCGCCGGGGTGCCCGCCACCGTGCTGGGCGCGGATGACGCCCCCATTCCCCAGCAGCTTCACAGGCTGGATGCCTGGGTACGCAGCATCCGGCCCACCCACCTGTGGACATCGCTGACACGCGCGACCCTGCTGGGGGAACTGGTGGGGGCAAGGCAGCGCATTCCCGTGGTCAGCTGGCAGCATAATGCGTTCCTGCGTCCCGCCAACCTGATGCTGCTGCGCGCCATGAAAAACCTCAGTCAGGTATGGGTGGGGGATTCCGCCTATGTCACCGCGCTGACCCGCCAGAAGCTGGACCTGCCCGCCAGCCGCGTCATGTGCTGGCCCATCTTTCGCGCCTGGCCCGACACGGCTCCCGCGCCCGCATGGCGTGCGGGACAGGTGGTGCAGATCGGCTCGCTCGGGCGGCTGCATGGATCAAAGGGGTACGATGTGCTGTGCCGCGCGCTTGTGCACCTGCGTGACGTGCCGGGCCTGTCACCCTACCGCGTGGTCATTGGCGGCGAAGGGGCGGAGCATGACCGCCTGCAGGCATTCTGCCACCGCCATGGTCTGAGCAATGTGCAGTTTGCCGGTTATGTCGAGGATGTTCAGTCCTTCCTGCGGCAATGCCACATATATGTGCAGCCCTCGCGCTACGAAGGTTTCTGCATTGCGGCGCATGAAGCCATGAACATGGGCCTGCCGGTCGTGGGCAGCGCGGTGGGGGAAATGAACCAGTCCATCATGGACGGGGTCACCGGCTGGAAAGTCGCCCCGGATCGGCCACGGCAACTGGCTGACAGGCTGGAGGCCGCCCTGCGCAACCCTGCGCAACTGGCCGGTATGGGACATGTCGCGCGGGAGTGGGTAATGCGGACATTCAGCGCACGGGCCTTTGACGCCGCCGGGGCCGCGATCCTGCGCCGCATGGACACATAGGGGTACGGGCCGGGGCGGAGGGGTACGAAAAAATAGCGGGAAACCACGGTTTTATGGCCGGTGTTCCCACCGTGCCCCATCCCGTGCCAAACCCTTACCATTATATATTACCCATACATATAGTTTATTATACTATGGGGTACGGTGGGAACAGGGGCACGTCATGTCCCGCCCAATAACCGGGCAGGCGGGGAAAACCGCCACTGGCGGCGCCACACGGCCGGGCGGGCGGCGCGTGCCCCATCCCCGATCGGGGATGGGAACACAGGTCAGATGATCACGTCCGGCGGGGACTGCTTGGTCAGCCGGTCATACTGCTGCAGGGATGACAGCAGGTCCTCCATGCAGGCCAGTGGCAGCATGGTTGCGCCATCACTCGGCGCGGTATCGGGATCGGGATGGGTTTCGATGAACACGCCTGCAACGCCAATGGCCAGTGCCGCGCGCGCAAGGATGGGCGCGAACACCCGCTGCCCGCCCGAAGCCGAACCAAGGCCGCCGGGCTGCTGCACCGAATGGGTGGCGTCATAGATCACGGGATAGCCGGTTCCCGCCATGATCGGCAGGGCGCGCATATCATTGACCAGCGTGTTGTAGCCAAATGACGTGCCGCGTTCACACAGCATGATGCGTTCATTACCGGTGGAGGCAACCTTGGCCGCGACATTGGCCATGTCCCACGGGGCAAGGAACTGCCCCTTCTTGATATTGACCGCCGCCCCCGTCTGTCCCGCAGCCAGCAGAAGGTCGGTCTGGCGGCACAGGAAGGCCGGGATCTGCAGCACGTCGGCCACTTCCGCCACCGGGGCGCACTGGTCGGGCTGGTGCACGTCGGTCAGTACCGGCATGCCGAAACGCGCGCGGACCTGCGACAGGATATCCAGCCCCTGCGCCATGCCCACGCCACGCGCGCCGTTGATGGAGGTGCGGTTGGCCTTGTCGAACGAGCTTTTGTAGATCAGCCCGATACCCAGCTTCGTTGCAATCCCATGCAGCGCGTCGGCCACTTCACTGGCCTGCTGCTGGGATTCGATCTGGCACGGCCCTGCGATCAGCACGAAAGGGGCTTCGTTGCTGACATTCAGCCCGCCAATGGTAACGGCGCGATGGTCGGTCATCGTTTGCCGCCCGTCCGTTCCGCCGCCTTTGCGACCGCAGCCTTGATGAAGCCGGAGAACAGCGGATGCGGGTCAAACGGCTTGGACAGCAGTTCAGGGTGGTACTGCACCGCGATGAACCACGGATGGTCGGGATATTCCACCACTTCGGGCAGGATGCCGTCGGGCGACATGCCCGAAAAGCGCAGGCCGGTCTTTTCCAGCTGCTCGCGGTAGTGGTTGTTGACCTCGTACCGGTGGCGGTGGCGTTCGCGGATGTCGGTGGTGCCATAGGTTTCGGCAGCGCGCGAGCCTTCGGCCAGCTTGGCGGGATAGGCGCCAAGGCGCATGGTGCCGCCCATTTCGCCGCCTTCACGCCGGCGCAGCAGTTCGTTGCCCCGCGCCCATTCGGTCATCAGCCCCACCAGCGGCTGGTCGGTCGGCCCGAATTCGGTGGACGACGCATCCGTAATGCCCGCAAGGTTACGCGCGCATTCGATCACCGCCATCTGCATGCCAAAGCAGATGCCCATGAACGGGATGTTGTTTTCACGCGCATATTTCACGGCGCGGATCTTGCCTTCCGACCCGCGTTCGCCAAACCCGCCGGGCACCAGAATGGCGTCGCTGCGGGCCAGCGTGTTCACCGCGTCGTCCGATTTCTCGAAATCCTCGGCCTCGACCCAGTTCAGGCGCACGCGCGCACGGTTGGCGATGCCGCCATGCTGCAGCGCCTCGATCAGGGATTTGTAGCTGTCCAGCAGGGCGGTGTACTTGCCGACCACCGTCACCAGCACCTCGCGGTCGGGGTGGCGGACGGCATCCACGATCCTTTCCCACCGCGACAGGTCGGGGTCGGGGGTGGTGGGCAGGCCGAAATGGTGCAGCACCTCGGTATCCATGCCTTCGGCGTGGTACGAGATGGGGCAGGCATAAATGGTGTCCACATCGCGCGCCGCGATCACGGCCTGCGGGCGGACATTGCAGAAGCTGGCGATCTTGCGGCGTTCGTTTTCGGGAATTTCCCGGTCCGAACGGCAGACCAGCATCTGCGGCTGGATGCCAACATTCTGCAGTTCCTTGACGGAATGCTGCGTGGGCTTTGTCTTCAGCTCACCCGCCGCCGCGATCCACGGCAGCAGGGTGAGGTGGATGAACATCGTCTGGTCGGGGCCAAGGTCGTTGCGCAGCTGGCGTATGGATTCAAGGAAGGGCAGGCTTTCGATATCGCCCACCGTGCCACCGATCTCGACCAGGACGAAATCGAGGTCCTCGGTGTCCGCCACGATCGTTTCCTTGATCGAGTCGGTAATGTGGGGAATGACCTGCACGGTCGCACCCAGGTAATCGCCACGCCGTTCGCGCGCGATCACGCCGGAATAGATCTGCCCCGTCGTGGCATTGTCCGCCCGGGTGGCGTGCACACCGGTAAAGCGTTCATAATGGCCAAGGTCCAGATCCGTTTCCGCACCGTCGTCGGTCACGAAGACCTCGCCGTGCTGGTAGGGACTCATCGTCCCCGGATCGACATTCAGATAGGGGTCAAGCTTGCGCAACCGGACCCGATAGCCACGGGCCTGGAGCAGGGCAGCAAGGGCAGCCGAAGCAATGCCTTTGCCGAGGGAGGACACCACGCCGCCGGTGATGAATACAAACCGCGTCATGGATGGCCTTTCTACACAGCTTGCGCCCGCGCTGCAAAGGCTACGATGCGACACGGGCCGAAAAAATGAAAAATGCCCCGGCACGGAATGCCGGGGCAGTTCTGAAAGTCGCCATAAACCGCGAAAAAATCAGTGCGTGTCCGCGGGCGCGCCGGCTGCGGGCGGCTGGGCCAGGATGTCATGCCCGGCACCGGTCGATGCCCCGCGATTCATGACCGCAAGCGTCAGAGACAGCACCATGAACACCGTGCCCAGCACGGCGGTCGAACGCGTAAGCAGCGTTGCCGTCCCGCGCCCGGACATGAAGGAGCCCATGCCCTGCGACCCGCCGATTCCAAGGCCGCCGCCCTCGCTGCGCTGGATCAGGATGGTCCCGATCAGCGCGATGGTGACGAACAGGTGCAGTAGAAGAAGAACAGTGATCATGCGTCTTTCCAGTCAGGGCCCCGCCCGCCGCGCGGCAATCACGAAGCGCGGGCGGCGCGGACAAGCGGCACGAAGGCGTCGGCCTTCAGGCTGGCATTGCCCACCAGCGCCCCGTCCACGTGTTCGACAGGCAGGATATCGGTGACATTGCGTGCGTTAACGGACCCACCATAAAGGATTTGGATCGTTTTGCCAGCATCACCGAACTGCCGCACCAGTTCGGCGCGGATAAAGGCGGCCATGTCGGCAATATCCTGCTGGGACGCGGCCTGTCCCGTGCCAATGGCCCAGATGGGTTCGTAGGCGACAATTCCCTTGAACCCCTGCGGTAGCGAGCCCTCAAGCTGCCAGCCCACTGTGGCCTGCGAATCCCCGGCGGAGCGCTGGTCGTCGTTTTCGCCCACACATACGATGGGGGTCAGGCCCGCCTCCATGGCGGCGACCGTCTTTTCACGTACGGTTTCATCCAGTTCATGGTGTTCGGCGCGGCGTTCGGAATGGCCAAGGATGACGTATTCCACGCCAAGGTCCACCAGCATGGGGGCGGAAATGTCGCCGGTATGGGCACCCGACCTGTCCTTGTGGCAGTCCTGCGCGCCCAGACCGATCCCGGCCTGCTTCAGCTTCGGCGCAAGGCGGGCCAGCTGCGTGAAGGGCGGGCAGACCACCACGTCGGCCCGTGGGGTCAGTGTGGCCAGTTCCGCGACCAGTCCGTCCACCAGCGCGTCGGCATCCGCGCTCAGGCCATTCATTTTCCAGTTGCCGACAATTATCTGCTTCATGTTTCCACTCCTGCGCCCATGCCGCAGCATACCGCCTGCGCGGCGCGTGGCATGGTTGTCATGGGGGTGCAGCCTACACCATGGCGCGACCCCGGTTGCAACCCGCCTGCGCCGCATCACGGGCGTGCGTGCATCCTTGTGCTGGTCAAACCGCTGGCGTGACCGTATGGTGCCCGACCGGAAAACAGGGCGCCCGCATGGGGGCGCATGGTGTGCACGCCCTGTTCCATCCGGCTTTGTCTTGGTCCTGGCGCAGGGTTTTTCATGCTATCTTTTCTGTATCGCGTGTTTGTCGATTCATGGGTGGGACGCATCGTCGCCGGGCTGTTTTTCCTTGCCTTCATCGGGTTCGGGGTGGGCGACGTGCTGATGAACATCGGCACCGAACGCGCCGATGTCGTGGCGCGCGTGGGCGATCGCCCCATTCTGGTGCAGTCGTACCAGAACGCGCTGCAGTCCGAGATGCCGCAGGTGGCGCAGTCCATGCACCTGTCCGATCCGTCCCAGATTCCGGCGGCCACGCGTGAACAGATCGCCCGGCAGGTCCTGACCCGCCTGGTGCTGCAGGCCGAAATAGCCGAGGCCGCCGACCGCCACGGCCTGATCGTGCCCGATTCCGTGGTGCGGGATGAAATTTTCTCCATTCCCGCCTTCAGGGGGCGCGACGGGCAGTTCGATCGCGCGCTGTTCAACGACCGCCTGCGCCGTACCGGCATGTCCGAAGGGCGGCTGGTGGACCTGGTGCGTCAGGAGCAGGCGTCGCGCGTGCTGCTGCAGCCGATTCGCGATGGCGCCACCGTGCCCGACGTCATGACCCGCCGCCTGTTTGATTTCGAGGCCCAGACCCGCACCATTGACCTTGTGCGCGTGCCGTTCGACAGCCAGCAGGTTACGGCCAGCCCCACGCCGGCCCAGCTTGCGCGCTACCATGCCAACCACCCGTGGGAATTCACCGCGCCGGAATTCCGTCATGCCCGCATTGTCGTGCTGTCTGCGGACACGATCGGTCGCCAGCTGGACATATCGGATGACGAACTGCACAAGGCGTACGAGGCGCAGGCCCAGACCTTCAATTCGCCCGAACGCCGCACCGTGCAGATCGTGACCGTGCCGACCGAAGCGCGCGCCACCGCCCTGCGCGCACAGTGGGTGGATGCAGGTGCATGGGCGCAGGTGCAGAAGGATGCAGGCAAGGATGCGGCGGCGGTGGAACTGCCGGGCATCAAGGTTACGGACGTGCCTTCCGCCGATCTTGGCAAGCAGATCTTCGCCGCCCCCGCCGATGCAACGCAGGGACCGATCAAGAGCGAGGGCGGCTGGGTCGTCTTCCGCGTGACCGCCGTCACCCCCGCGCATGCAACGCCTTTTGCCGATGTGCGTCAGGCGCTGCATGACCAGGTCGCCCATTCCCGCGCGCAGGCGCTGCTGGCCGACCGGGTACAGAAGCTGCAGGACACCATTGCCGGTGGCGGGCTGGAGTCCATTCCTGCCGATATCGGGGCCGCTGCCGTCTCGGGCGATGTGGATGCATCTGGCCTGACGCATGATGGCAACCCCGCCCCGATCCCGGGTAGCGACGCGGCGCGGCAGGCGATCGTGGCGCGTATCTTCGCGCAGGCGAAGGGGGCGAACCCCGAACTGCTGCAGGGGCCCGACGGGGTGTGGTACGCGGTATCGGTTGACGGCGTGACCCCGGGCCATGCCCTGAGCCTGCAGGAAGCCGGCCCGCGCGTAACCGCCGCGTGGCTGGCCGATATCCGCCGCCACATGGCCGACCAGCAGGCCACCGCATATTATACGCAGGCACAGGGGCAGGGCGGTCTGGGCCATGTCAGCCCCGCCATCGCCGGGCTGGAACACAGCCAGCCGATTTCCCCCATGCAGCCCGCGCCGGAAATCCCGCGTGAGGTCGCGGCCCTGATCTTCCGCCTGTCCCAGCCGGGGCAGAGCGTGATGACGCAGGCGGACGACGCCTACGTGGTCGCGACGCTGACGGCCATCAACCACCCCGACCCGGCCGCGCAGAAAAACCTGTATGACCGCGTGCGCGCGGGCCTGACGCAGTCGATGGGCGATGATATCGAAATGACCTATGGCAGCGCGCTGGAAGGCGTGGTCAAGCCCAAGCCGAATGATTCCGCCATCAAGGCGGTGATGTCGGACGTAACAGGTAGCCAGAATACGGGAACAGCACAGTGACAGCAGACGCCCCGCGCATCCGCCCCTCCTTCCGGCAGGCTGACGCCGCCCAGCGTGAAGCGGCGCTGGCCGACCTGCGTGCAGGCAGGAGCACCGTGGCATGGCGGGTGGAGCCTGCGGACCTGCTGACCCCGGTGGCCGCCTTCCTGCGGCTGTCGCGCCTTGCGCGCAGCCATGGGGGCGGCAATGGCGGGCATAACGCCTTCCTGCTGGAAAGTGTCGAGGGCGGGACCTCACGCGGGCGGTATTCCGTCATCGGCCTGCTGCCCGACCTGATCTGGCGCTGCCATGACGGCCGGGCCAGCGTGTGTCATGATCCCGCCGCCGCCACCCACGAATTCGTGCCCGAAACCGATGCGCCGCTGGTGTCCCTGCGCCGCATCCTGCACGAAAGCCGCATGGACCTGCCCGAAGGGCTGCCGCCCATGACCGGCGGCGTGTTCGGCTACCTTGGCTATGACATGATCCGCCAGGTCGAGCACCTGCCCGACATGCCGGCCGATGATCTTGGCCTGCCCGAAGGCATCATGATCCGTCCGGGCCTGTTCGCGATATTCGACACGGTGCGCGACGAACTGCTGCTGGCCGCCCCCCTGCGTCCCACGGCGGGACAGGCGCCCGAAGCCATATGGGATGCGGCACAGGACCGGCTGCAGCAGGCGCGCGCCGCCCTGTCCACCCCCGTCGAACTGCCTGACGGGCCGGTGGGCGACATGCCGGCCCCCGTGCCGCAGTCCACCATGACGCGCGAGGAATTCTGCGCCGTCGTGCGCAGGCTGCAGGACTACATCGCGGCGGGCGACGCCTTCCAGATCGTGCCCAGCCAGCGGTTCAGCGCGCCGTTCAGCCTGCCGCCATTCGCGCTGTACCGCGCGCTGCGGCGGATCAATCCGGCACCCTTCCTGTTCTATCTTGACCTGGACGGGTTCAGTCTTGTTGGCTCCTCACCAGAAATCCTGGTGCGCCTGCGTGAAGGCACCATGACCGTGCGCCCGCTGGCGGGAACCCGCCCGCGTGGCCGCACGACAGCCGAGGACATGGCGCTGGAGGCAGAACTGCTGGCCGATCCCAAGGAACGCGCCGAGCACCTGATGCTGATCGATCTTGGCCGCAACGACGTGGGCCGGGTGTGCGAGCTGGGTTCGGTGAAGGTGACGGAGCAGTTCGTGATCGAACGCTTCAGCCATGTCATGCATATCTCTTCCAACGTGGAGGGGACACTGCGCCCTGATCTGGAGGCGCTGGACGCGCTGATGTCGGGCTTCCCCGCAGGCACGCTGACGGGGGCCCCGAAAATCCGCGCCATGCAGATCATTGACGAGGTGGAGCCGACCCGCCGCGCCACCTATGCCGGGTGCATTGGCTATTTCGGCCCCGATGGCGACATGGATACCTGCATCGGCCTGCGCATGGCAGTGGTCAAGGACGGGCGGATGTACGTGCAGGCGGGCTGTGGCGTGGTGGCCGACAGCGTGCCCGACGCGGAATACGAGGAAACCCGCCAGAAGGCCCGCGCCCTGTTCCGCGCGGCGGAGGAGGCGGTCCGCTTCGCCAGTGGCGACGGCGCATAAGGCATTTTGTTGACGTGTGCGCACATGATACAGAAGAGGAAGACACGCCGGGCCGGACCTGAGGGTTTGACCCGGCCCAGCGGAAAAGCCATGATACGCCCATGATCCTCCTGATCGATAATTATGACAGCTTCACGTTCAACCTCGTCCACTATCTGGGGGACCTGGGGGAGACGTGCGCGGTCTATCGCAATGACGCGATCAGCGTGGAGGACGCGCTGGCGCTGAAGCCGGAGGCGATCGTCATTTCACCCGGCCCCTGTTCCCCCAACGAGGCCGGGATCTGCTGCGACCTGATTGCGGCGGCGGCGGGGAAGGTGCCGGTCTTTGGCGTCTGCCTTGGCCATCAGGCGATCGGTCAGGTCTTTGGCGGGAAAGTCGTGCGCGCGCCCGTGCCGATGCATGGCAAGGTCTCGCCCGTGTATCATGACGGGACCGATATCTTCACCGGCCTGCCGGACCCGTTCAACGCCACCCGCTACCACAGCCTGACGGTCGACCCCGACAGCCTGCCCGCCACCCTTGTGGCGACGGCGCATACGGATGACGGCGTGATCATGGGCCTGCGCCATGCGACGCTGCCGGTCTTTGGCGTACAGTTCCACCCCGAAAGCATTGCATCGGAATATGGCCACAGGATCATGGCCAATTTCCTGTCCATCGCACGCGGCACCAGCACACCGCGCAAGGCCGCCTGACCGGCGATGGCCAGCAGCAGGGACAGCGCCTCGGTCGCCAGCACCACGTTCCGCGATAGTCTGGGACGTGTCGCGGGCGGCGAAGCCGTGGCGCCTGAGATGGCGCAGACTGCAATAAGGTATATCGAAAGCGGCGATGCAGGGGAGGTGCCTGCTGTCGCCTTTCTGACCGCGTTATATATGCAGGGAAAATTACGATCTGATCCGGTGGAACTGGAATCTGTCCTGCTTAATCGTGCTCCTGATCTCACAGGCATGACGCCGGAATTCCGCGACATACTGGACCAGACGCTGGATGGTCACGCCCTGAACGCGGACATGGCGCAGGTCGCCTTTGACCAGATCATGGATGGCCGGGTCAGCGCAGGGGGGCTTGCCGCCTTCCTGACCGCGCTGCACATGCGCGGCGAGACCGTGACCGAACTGGCGGCCGCCGTCCGCGCCATGCGCGCGCGCATGGTGGCGGTGCCCGACATGCCGGCGGGGGCGATTGACGTATGCGGCACCGGCGGCGACGGGCTGGGCACGCTGAATGTCTCCACCGCCGTGGCGTTCGTGCTGGCCGCCCTTGGCGTGCAGGTGGTCAAGCATGGCAACCGGGCACTGTCCTCGCGCTCGGGGGCGACGGATGTGCTGCTGGAACTGGGCGTGCCGCTGCCGGTGGACCACGGGCATATCGGTGCCATGGTGGCGGAGCATAAGCTGACCTTCCTTGCCGCCACAAATCACCATCCCGCCATGCGGCATGTGGGCGCGGTGCGTCGGGCGCTGGGCTTTCGCACCATTTTCAACCTGCTGGGCCCGCTGTGTAACCCCGCGGGTGTCACGCGCCAGATGGTGGGCGTGTTCTCCCCCGACTGGCTGGACCCCATGGTGCGCACGTTGCAGGCGACCGGGTCCACGCGCGTGTGGGCCATAAGCGGGGATTGCGGCGAAGGGCGGTTCATTGACGAACTGACCCTGGCCGGCCCCAACCATGCCGTCATCCTTGAGGACGGGCAGATCCGTCCGCTGGTTGTGGATGCGGCGCGCGCCGGGCTTGCGCCCGCGCCGATTTCGGCCATTGCCGGTGGTACGCCCGCGCACAACGCATGCGCCCTGCGGGATCTGGCACATGGCGCGCGCGGCGCGTACCGTGACACCGTGCTGCTGAACGCGGCGGTGGCGTTGCATGTGGCGGGCGAGGGGAACAATATTATCCGGGGTGGCGACGCGATCGACTATGCTGCCCTGCAGGGGAACATCGACCGCGCGGCCGGTGCCCTTGATAATGGTGCGGTCGCGGCCGTGCTGGAGGCTGTCCGGAATTTCCGGGCGGACATGCCAAACAGAGTAACAGGGTAGAAAATGAACGACACGCCAATGACCCCCCCCCAGACAGGTAGTGTCCAGCCCGCGGATGTGGACAGCATTCCCGATGTTCTGGAACGTATCTGTGCACGGACCCGGGTGGACGTGGCGCAGCGCGCGAAGGTCATGCCGCTGAAGGAAATCACGGCCCGTGCGCGGGAAGTGACCACGCCGCCGCGTGGCTTCGGGCAGGCGCTGAAGCAGAAAACCGCTGACCACCAGATCGGGCTGATCGCGGAAATCAAGAAGGCGTCGCCGTCCGCCGGTATCCTGCGCCCCGATTACGAACCCACCGTAATCGCGCAGGAATACGAAAAGGCGGGCGCGGCCTGCATTTCGGTCCTGACGGAAGGGTCGTGCTTCCACGGCAGCGCGGAAGACCTGACGCGCGTGCGGGAGGCGTGCAAGCTGCCGCTGCTGCGCAAGGACTTCATCATCGATCCGTGGCAGGTGCATGAAAGCCGCCTGATCGGGGCGGACTGCATCCTGCTGATCATGGCCATCCTGACCGATGCGGAAGCGGCCGAACTGCTGGACATCGCGCGCGGGCTGGACATGGACGTGCTGGTGGAAGTGCATGACGAGGGCGAACTGAACCGCGCACTGGCACTTGATACCTCGCTGATCGGCATCAACAACCGCAACCTGAAGACGCTGCAGACCGATATCGAGACCACCTGCCGCCTGGCCCCCCTGGTGCCGCCCGACCGGATCATCGTGTCCGAAAGCGGCATCCGCACCCATGCGGATGTCATGAAGCTGAACGCCGTGGGCGCATCTGGCTTCCTGGTGGGGGAAAGCCTGCTGCGGTACGAAGATGTCGGCCCCGCCGTCCATGCCCTGCTGGGCACCACGCCGGACGCGCCTGCCGCCGCACCGGGTGACGCCGCACCATGACAGGGCCGCGGCTGTCACATCTTGATGCGGCGGGGAATGCGGTCATGGTCGATGTCTCGGCCAAGCCGGATACGCGACGCGAAGCCGTGGCGCACGGACATATCAGCATGCGGCCTGCGACACTGGCCATGATCCTGTCGGGTGAGATGCCCAAGGGCGACGTGCTGGCTACGGCGCGCATCGCGGGCATCATGGCGGCCAAGAAGACGTCGGACCTGATCCCGCTGTGCCACCCGCTGGCCATTTCATCGGTGAAGGTCGATCTTGTGCCGGATGCGGCAGGGGACGGGATCGGGATTACGGCGCGCGTGCGTACCACCGGGCCGACAGGGGTGGAGATGGAGGCCCTGACCGCCGTCTCCGTCGCGGCGCTGACGCTGTATGACATGTGCAAGGCCGTGGAACGCGGCATGGAAATCGGTCAGATACACGTGATCCATAAATCTGGCGGCGCGTCTGGCGATTATGATCGTGCCATGACGCCGTAACGCCATGACGGTTGTGTTGGCACCCCCTCCAATTGCGGTGCGCCAGAACAGTAGCGCAGCAAGCATGAACCTGAGGACGTTTGATGAGTAACGAGACAGATCGCGGCCTGTCCGGTGGGCATAACAGCCGGGCCATGACCGAGGCCGAC
The DNA here is from genome assembly GCF_018491655.1 of Komagataeibacter oboediens. Lineage (NCBI taxonomy): Bacteria > Pseudomonadati > Pseudomonadota > Alphaproteobacteria > Acetobacterales > Acetobacteraceae > Komagataeibacter > Komagataeibacter oboediens. The sequence goes on from NZ_JABLUU010000010.1 coordinate 83,581, forward strand.
CTGAAGGAAGCCTATTACCAGATGGTGCTGATCCGCCGGTTCGAGGAACGCGCGGGCCAGTTGTATGGCATGGGGCTGATCGGCGGTTTCTGCCACCTGTATATCGGGCAGGAAGCGGTCGTGGTCGGGATACAGATGGAACTGAAGCAGGGGGACAAGATCATCACCTCCTACCGTGATCATGGGCAGATGCTGGCCGCCGGCATGGACCCGCGCGGGGTGATGGCCGAACTGACCGGGCGCGAGGGGGGGTACTCCCACGGCAAGGGCGGGTCGATGCACATGTTCTCCAGTGAAAAGCACTTCTATGGCGGGCACGGCATTGTCGGTGCGCAGGTCTCGCTGGGGATCGGGCTGGCGTTCGCCAACAAATACCGGGGCACGGACGAAGTCTCGGTCACGTATTATGGCGAAGGGGCGTCAAACCAGGGACAGGTTTACGAAAGCTTCAACCTTGCCGCCCTGCACAAGCTGCCCTGTCTGTTCGTGCTGGAAAACAATCGCTACGGCATGGGCACCAGTGTCGAGCGCGCTTCCGCATCGAAGGAACTGTGGCGCAATGGGGAGCCGTGGGGCATTCCGGGCATGCATGTCGATGGCATGGATGTCGAAGCCGTGCGCGCCGCAGCAGCCGAGGCCGTGGCCCACTGCCGCGCGGGCAGGGGGCCGGTGCTGCTTGAGGTCGATACATACCGTTACCGTGGCCATTCCATGTCCGATCCGGCGAAATACCGCCAGCGTTCGGAAGTTGATGAGGTGCGCAGGAACCACGACCCCATCGACCGCGTGCGCCGCGAACTGCTGGAACGCGGCGTGGCCGAAAGCGAACTGAAATCGATGGATGACAAGGTAAAGGCAGTCGTGCTGGACGCGGCGGAGTTTGCCCAGACCAGTCCCGAGCCCGATCCCTCGGAACTGTGGACGGACATACTGGTGGAAAGCTGAATTAGAGATGGCAACAGAAATACTCATGCCCGCCCTGTCCCCCACGATGAAGGAGGGCAAGGTCGCGCGCTGGCTGCGCAAGCCGGGCGAGGCGATTGCCGCGGGCGACGTGATCGCGGAAATCGAAACCGACAAGGCCACGATGGAAGTCGAGGCCGTGGATGAAGGCGTGATGGGCCGTATCCTGATCCCCGAGGGGACGGAAAACGTGGCCGTCAACACGCCCATCGCCATCCTGCTGGCGGATGGTGAGGACGCGGATGCGCAGCCCGCAGCCGCCGCCCCCACTGCCGACGCCGCCCCTGCGGCCGCTCCGCCGTCCTGTGGCCCGACGCCGTCTGCCCCGAGTACGCCGTCCGTGTCGGCCCAGCCGGAAAAGGACTGGGGCGAAACCGCCGAGATTACCGTGCGTGAAGCCCTGCGCGATGCGATGGCGGCCGAGCTTGCGCGCGACGAGGACGTGTTCCTGATCGGTGAGGAAGTGGCCCAGTACCAGGGTGCGTACAAGGTTTCGCAGGGGCTGCTGGACGAATTCGGCGAAAAGCGGGTGATTGACACCCCCATTACCGAACAGGGCTTCACCGGCATGGCCATCGGGGCCGCCCTGACGGGGCTGAAGCCGATTGTGGAGTTCATGACCATGAACTTCGCCATGCAGGCCATTGACCAGATCATCAATTCCGCCGCCAAGACACGCTACATGTCGGGCGGGCAGATGTCGTGCCCCATCGTGTTCCGTGGCCCCAACGGGGCGGCCGCCCGCGTGGGCGCGCAGCATTCGCAGTGCTATGCCAGCTGGTACGGTCACGTGCCGGGGCTGAAGGTCGTCGCCCCCTGGTCGGCTGCGGACGCCAAGGGCCTGCTGCGCGCTGCCATCCGCGATCCCAACCCGGTCATCTTCCTTGAAAACGAAATCCTGTACGGACAGCGTTTTCCCTGCCCGGTGGATGAGGACTTCATCCTGCCCATCGGCAAGGCGAAGGTCGAGCGCGAAGGGCGCGACGTGACCATCGTCACCTTCTCCATCATGGTGGGGGTTGCGCTGGAGGCGGCAGCAAAACTGGCGGAGCAGGGGATCGAGGCCGAGGTCATCAACCTGCGTACCATCCGCCCGCTGGATACCCGGACCGTGGTGGACAGCGTGAAGAAGACCAGCCGGCTGGTCACGGTGGAAGAAGGCTGGCCGTTCGCGGGTATTGGCGCTGAAATCGCCATGCAGGTGATCGAACATGCTTTCGACTACCTTGACGCGCCGCCGGTGCGCGTGGCCGGGGCCGACGTGCCCATGCCATTTGCCGCCAACCTTGAAAAACTCGCGCTGCCCAACCCGGACTGGATCATCAATGCCGTCCGGCAGGTTGTGTGAAGGGGGATCGCACGATGTCCATCAACATCCTGATGCCCGCCCTGTCGCCGACCATGAAGGAAGGCAAGCTGGCCCGCTGGGTCAAGGCGGAAGGCGAGGCGATTGCCGCGGGCGACGTGATCGCGGAAATCGAAACCGACAAGGCCACGATGGAAGTCGAAGCCGTGGATGAAGGCGTGCTGGGCCGTATCCTGATCCCCGAGGGGACGGAAGGCATTGCCGTCAACACCCCCATCGGCATTCTGGTGGCCGAAGGGGAAAGCGTGCCGGACGCGCCGGCAGCCCTGGCTGCGGCACAGGCGGCGACCCCGGCATCGGCGGCAGCCCCCGCAGCGCCAGCTACAAGCACGGCCGCCGCGCCACAGGCCGCACCGGCGGGTCGGGGCGGGCGGGTCTTTGCCTCCCCGCTGGCGCGCCGGATTGCGGCACAGAAGGGTATCGACCTGTCCACGCTGAAGGGCAGCGGCCCCAACGGGCGGATCGTGCGCCGGGATGTGGAACAGGCCGCCACCGCACCGGCACCGGCACCCGCGCCGAAACTGGCAGTGCCCGCGGCCGCCCCCGTGGCGGCGGCAGCCGGGTACGAAAGCGTGCCGCATTCCACCATGCGCAAGGTCATCGCGCGCAGGCTGACGGAGGCGAAGAGCACCGTTCCGCATTTCTACGTGGAAATGGATGTGGAACTCGACGCGCTGCTGGCCCTGCGCAGCCAGCTCAATACCGCGGCCCCCAGCGAGGGACCGGGCGCGTACAAGATTTCCGTCAACGACATGCTGGTGAAGGCTGCCGCCATCACGCTGCGCCGCGTGCCGAAGGTCAACGTGGCCTACAGCGATGAGGCAATGCTGGTATATGATGACGTGGATATTTCCGTTGCCGTCTCCATTCCCGACGGGCTGATCACGCCCATCGTCCGCAATGCCGATACCAAGGGCCTGCGCCAGATCAGTCTGGAGACACGCGACCTTGTGGCCCGTGCCCGCGCGGGCAAGCTGAAGCCGGAAGAATTCCAGGGTGGCACGTTCTCCATTTCCAACATGGGGATGTACGGGGTGAAGGCATTTTCCGCCATTCTCAACCCGCCACAGGCCGCGATCCTTGCCATTGCGGCGGGGGAACGCAGGCCGGTGGTCAAGGGCAATGATATCACCATCGCCACGGTCATGACCGTTACCCTGTCGGTTGACCACCGCGTGGTGGATGGCGCGCTGGCGGCGGAATGGGTGTCGGCCTTCCGCACCGTGGTCGAAAACCCCATGAGCCTTGTGGTCTGAGGAAACGGTCTTATGAGCACCACGCAATTTGATGTCATTGTCATCGGAGGCGGGCCGGGCGGCTATGTCGCGGCCATCCGCGCGGGCCAGCTTGGCCTGAAGGTCGCGGTGGTCGAGGCGGCGCAGCTTGGGGGCATCTGCCTCAACTGGGGCTGTATCCCGACCAAGGCCTTGCTGCGCGCATCCGAAATCAACCACATGCTGCACAATCTGGGTGAATTCGGGTTTGCCGCCGACAACGTGCGCTTTGACTTCGCCAAGGTGGTCAAGCGGTCGCGTAATGTCTCGGCCCAGCTTTCGGCAGGTGTTGCCCACCTGCTGAAAAAGCACAAGGTCACCGTCATCAACGGGTTCGGCAGGCTGGCGGGCACCGCAGGCGGGCAGCGCAAGGTGTCGGTCAGTGTCGATGGCAGGGAAACCGCCACCCTGACCGCGCCCAGCGTGGTCGTGGCCACGGGCGCGCGCGCCCGCGTGCTGCCGGGACTGGAACCTGATGGCAAGCTGGTCTGGTCCTATCGTGAGGCCATGGTGCCGACCGAACTGCCGCGCAGCCTGCTGGTGATCGGGTCCGGGGCGATCGGGGTGGAATTCGCCTCCTTCTACCGCAACATGGGGGCGGAGGTGACGATTGTGGAAGTTGCCGACCGCATCCTGCCGGTGGAAGACGCTGAAATCAGCGCCTTTGCCCGCAAGGCGCTGGAAAAGCAGGGGATGAAGATCCTGACCGGGGCGAAGCTGGGTGCGATCAGGAAGGGCGACAACGCCGTCACCATAGACGTGACCGTGGGCGGCAAGACCCAACAGGTCACGGTGGAGCGTGTGATCTCGGCAGTTGGTATTGTCGGCAATGTCGAGAATATCGGCCTGGAAGGCACCGCGATCGAGGTGGACCGCACCCATATCAAGGTCGATCCCTACTGCCGCACGGGGGAGAAGGGGGTCTACGCCATTGGTGACATCGCCGGTGCCCCATGGCTTGCGCACAAGGCCAGCCATGAAGGCGTGATGGTGGCCGAACAGATCGCGGGCCGCAGCGTCCACCCGATCAACCCGCTGAACATTCCCGGCTGCACTTACTGCCGCCCGCAGGTGGCGTCCGTCGGCATGACGGAAGAAAAGGCAAAGGCGGCAGGCCATAAGCTGCGTGTCGGGCGTTTCCCCTTCATCGGCAATGGCAAGGCGATTGCGATGGGTGAGCCAGAAGGCATGGTCAAGACCATATTCGATGACGCAACCGGCGAACTGCTGGGCGCGCACATGATTGGTCCCGAAGTGACCGAGATGATCCAGGGTTACGTCATTGCCCGCACCGGGGAACTGACGGATGCGGAACTGAAGGAAACCATCTTCCCGCATCCCACCATATCGGAAACCATGCATGAAGCGGTGCTGGCGGCCTATGACGGGGCGCTGCATATCTGATTGATAAAAAAGGAGAAGTTTCTGGGTGTCGCCTTTTTTCAAAAAGGCGGCGTTCCTTGAAGCGTTTTGCAAAAAGCTTCGCCAGAAACTTCTGGCTATCTGGCAGGCAGAGGATAACCGCCCTGATCGTGCGGTTGTGATCCCCTGCCGGGACGAAGGCGGCAAGAACGCTTGACGTGGTGGGGCAGGCGTTACACTTCTGATTATCTGCCTGTTTACGGGAATTTTTGCGTCATGTCCGTGCGTTTGATGATCGATCACCGGAAGAAAGGGGAGGCCGCACAGCGGCACCCGGAAAAGGCACACCGGCCCGACAACCCCATCGCGCGCAAGCCCGACTGGATCCGCGTGCGTGCGCCCAACCATCCCACCTATCACGAAACGCGCAAGCTCATGCGCGACAACAAGCTGGTGACGGTGTGCGAGGAAGCGGCATGCCCCAACATTGGTGAATGCTGGTCCCAGCGTCACGCCACCATGATGATCATGGGTGAAATCTGCACCCGCGCCTGTGCATTCTGCAATGTCACCACGGGCCTGCCCCATGCGCTGGATGCTGACGAACCCGAACGCGTGGCAGACGCTGTGGCGAAGCTGGGCCTGCGTCATGTTGTCATAACATCGGTGGACCGTGACGACCTGCCCGATGGCGGGGCCCACCACTTCGCGCGCGTGATCGGGGCCATACGGGCGGCGGCGCCTGACACCACCATCGAAATCCTGACCCCAGATTTCCTGCGCAAGCCGGGTAGCCTGGAGGTCGTGGTCCGTGCCCGGCCTGATGTGTTCAACCATAATCTGGAAACCGTGCCCCGGCTGTATCCCTCCATCCGGCCCGGCGCGCGGTATTACCAGTCGATGCGCCTGCTGGATGACGTGAAACGGATGGACCCGTCCATCTTCACAAAATCGGGACTGATGCTGGGACTGGGGGAAGAACGGCCCGAAATACTTCAGGTCATGGATGATCTGCGGATTGCGGACGTTGATTTCATCACACTGGGGCAATATCTCCAACCAACAGTGAAGCATGCTGCGGTGGCCCGGTTTGTCACGCCCGAGGAATTCGCCGATTATGCGGGCATGGCCCGTGTGAAGGGGTTCCTGCAGGTCAGTTCCTCGCCACTGACCCGGTCGTCGTACCATGCGGACTCTGATTTTGCGGAATTGCGCGCCGCACGTGAACAACGCCTGCGGACAGAACGTGGCGCAACGGAGATGAAGTGATGCCCACCCATGCCGAACGTCGGCTTATTGCCTATTCCCCCAGCCAGCTTTTTGACCTGGTGGCCGACGTCGGGAAATACCCCCAGTTCCTGCCGTGGTGCACGGGTGCGCGGGTGCGCACCCGCACGGCGACCGAACTGGTGGCCGACCTGACCATTGGCTTTGGTCCCTTCCGGGAAACCTTTACCAGCCGCGTGCTGCTGGAAGCGCCCGATACCATTCGCGTCAGTTATGAAAAAGGTCCGTTCCGTTACCTGAACAACGTATGGACCTTCACGCCGGAACCGCGCGGCTGCCTGGTCGATTTCTTCGTGGACTTCGAATTCCGTTCCCGCCTGCTGCAGGCGGCCATTGGCGTGGTGTTCAACGAGGCCGTGCGGCTTATGGTGTCCGCCTTCATCCGCCGGGCGCGTGACATTTACGGGCCGCCACCCGCGGTTGCCGCGCCGGGGCAGCCCGTTGGCCCGGCCAAGGCCGGCAATGCCTGACGCCCCTCCTTCGTAAAACCGGACAGGGAAAGACCGATTATGAAAACCATTCTGACCGCCATGGCGGGGGGTGTGCTGCTGTGCATGGTGCAGCCTGCGTCTGCAGCACCCGCATCGCATCACCACGCACACAGCGACTCCGTCGCCGCCAGTGACGCGGAAACCGCCGACCTGAACAACCAGAGCCTGCAGAAGGCCCGGGCTTCGCTCAAGCAGCCTGCAGCCCCGGAAACGGCAGCCGCTCCCGGACAGCCGGTGCAGGCAGCCGGAACCGGCCAGACCGCGCCCACCATCCGCGTGCCCGAAACCGGCAGCACGGTTGCCGGGTACTAGGGGGCGATTTCACAACCCCACCCGCACGGCAGATTGGACATAAACAGAAGGTTCTGGTGACGCTTTTTTCACAAAGCGTCAGGGAGCCCTGCCTTTTTTGAAAAACGGCGGCTCCGGAAGCTTTTATGTCTACCAGGGTATTGTTCTAAAAAATTCCGGCAGGCGGCTTATTCCGCCGCCAGCCGCCCTGCATGATCCAGCAGCAGGGCCAGCGCCGTACGGACGGCCTGCGTGCGTACGTCCCACCGTTCGCCCGAGAAGATGTGCGATACCATGTCTACCGTACCGCTGGTGGCCACCGCGAACCAGACCAGCCCGACCGGCTTGTCGCGGGTTGCCCCCCCTGGGCCTGCAATGCCGGTAATGGCGACGGACAGATTGGCATCGGGCGCATGGGCCAGCGCGCCCTGCGCCATGGCGGCGGCAACTTCGCGGCTGACGGCGCCGTACTGCTCCAGCAGTTTCGCAGGCACTCCCAGCGCATGGGTCTTCATGCTGTTGGAATAGGTGACAAACCCGCCCGCCACGACATCCGACGACCCGGCTGCTTCGGTCAGGGCCGCAGCCAGCAGGCCGCCGGTGCAGCTTTCCGCCGTGACGATCCGGCACCCGGCCGAACGGAAGCGGGCCAGCGCGTCGGGCATGTGGGCAAGGAATGTATCAGGTAGCATCGGGTATGGTCTCCTTTCCCGTCCTAACGCATCAGGCGAGGAAACGGATGCCTGTCAGGATGACGCCCGCCATGATCCCGGCCACGATGTCGTCGCCCATGATTCCGATGGCGTCGTGCCTGCGGTCGAACCAGCCCACCGGGCCGGGCTTGGTAATGTCAAACAGGCGGAACAGGGCGAAGGCCAGCAGAAGCCACAGCACATCCGCCCAGCGCAGGGCCGAAAGCGGCAGGGGGGCCAGCGGGAACATGGCCAGCCACATGCCCGCGACCTCATCAATCACGATCCAGCCATGGTCCTCCCCGCCGGAGGCCAGCTCCGTCGCGCGGTAGCCCACCGCCGTGCACACCAGCACCGCCAGCGCCATCCATATCCAGTGTCCCAGCAGCGGTACCCCCACGATCAGGGCTGCGAACGACCCCACGGTGCCCGGCGCACGCGGGGCGAAGCCCGTGCCGCCAAAACTGGCGATCAGGTGGGACAGGGGACGCGCCATCAACCGTGACCCGCCGCCGGGTCGGTTGCCTGGTAAATGGCCATGTTCTCCTCCACCCGTTCAACGTAGTTGCGTGTCTCCCCGAAGGGGATGCTCTCGATCCAGTCCAGCATGGCGTCCGGCTGTGGCGTGTCGCGCGCGGGATTGCCCAGTGTCACAAGCCAGCCATCCGTGCGGTGCGGTCCGGCGTTGTAGGCGGCGGCCACGTACGGCACCGCGCCCCCCATGCGCTGCGCGATGTCAGACAGATAGGCCGCCCCCAGCCGCATGTTCAGTTGTGGGTCGGTCAGGCTGGCTGCGCTGACATTCACGTTCAGCCCGGCCTTGCGCGCCACCTCGCGCGCGGTGGGTACCAGAAGCTGCATCAGCCCCACCGCATGGGCGGGGCTGACCACGCCCGCGTCAAACCCGCTTTCCTGCCGCGCCACCGCCAGTTCCACATCGGCAGGCAGGGTGGATGTCGGCGGGCTGTAGACGCGCGGCCAGCCTTCATGAACCAGCGTCAGACCGTCCTTTCCGGCCAGTCGGGCCACCATCACGGCGGCATCGGGAATGCCAAGGCGGGTCGCCATGCGCGCGGCCAGAACGTGTTTCATCGGGCCGGTATCCTGTGCATCCAGCGCCAGGATGAAGTCACGGGCATGGTGCCGGTCGCCCCACGCGACCAGTATTTCGGCGGCGCGCGCCAGGTCGCTCGTGTCGAAATGCACCGAATCGGATACGCTGGGTGCAGGTTCGCGTTCGCGCAGCAGGAATCTGCGGATCTGCTGGCCCGCCTGGTTGGGCGCCACCAACTGGTTCATGCGGTCGCCCGCCAGCCGTTCAATGGCCATCTGCCCATAAAACGTGTTGGCCAGTGCCGCGGCCTGCTGCCACTGCGCCTTCGCCGCCCCGTGCCGCCCCTGCGCCCACAGGGCGCGCCCCGTCCAGTACAGGCCGCGACTGCGGGTAATGACGGGCACGGCCTGCGTCAGCGGCGTGAAATCGGCCAGTGCGTGGTCCGCGTCATGCAGGTATTCCAGCCGGATCCATCCGGTCAGGAACAGCGCGTCATAATGGGTGGCCGACCCGATATCGGCACTGTCATTGGCCATGAACAGTGCATCATCCGTGCGGTGCGCCAGCAGCAGGTCGCGGGCCATGGCGTCGCGTTCGCGCCAGAATACGGCAGCGACCGCCGGGGTCTGCTGCTTTTCCGTTTCCACCCCCCGTTCGTGCCACAGGGCCAGTGCCTCATCCAGCCGCTGGGCATGGTGCAGCCAGCGCAGGCGGTCCAGCACCAGCGCGCCATCGGCCTGCTGTTCTGGCGGCAGGGCGGCCAGCGTGTCCTCGGCATGAGGGTCATTGCGGCGGAAGGCAAGGCGGGCGCGGGCGACAGGCTGCTGTATGGTGTCCAGCATGACGACCTGCCGTGTCGCCGCATCGATCCGGCCCGCGCGTTCCTGCCGGTCGAATCGCAGCCAGTGGTCCTGTGGTGTCAGCACGGGGCCGAAGGTGGACAGCATGGCCTGCGTTTCGCCCTGCGTGTCGGCGCGGTTGACCCATGCGACGCGGGCCCAGCTGTCGAGTGCGGCGGGAGGCGGGGCCGCATGCGCGCAGCGCTGGAGGGCGTGCACGTCCGTCAGTTGCAGGCGGCTGCATAATGCGCCGGCAACCGCGTCATCGGGTTCGGCCGCCAGTGCCTGCTGGAACTGCGCCAGCATGAGCGGCCGCAGCGGCCATGACGGGTTTTCGGTCAGGAAGGTGGCGTATTCCTCCGCCGTGCCACTGGCCGACAGCAGGCGCAGGTACACCAGCAGCTTTGCGGCGACGGGATCATCATCGGCATTGCCGGTCGCGGCCTGTCCCGGCGTGGGCCAGCCGCCCTGCGGCCCGGCGGGCGCCGGGGCTGCATGCAGCGGGGCAGGGGCCAGCAGCGTCAGCCCCGCTGTAAGGCCCAGCCCCGCCAGGGGGGCGCGACTGGCGCCGCGCGGCATTACGCGGCTCCCCCCACATGGGTCCAGACCTCGCCCCCGCCCTTGACGATCAGTTCGATCGCCACCGCCAGCACCACCAGCAGCCCGACCCACGAAATCCAGCGGTAGCGTTCCAGCAGGCGGGCGATCAGCGATGCCGCCACCGCCATCAGCACCACAGAGATGACCAGCCCCGCCACCAGCACGCCCATGTGCTCGCCCGCGGCACCCGCCACCGCCAGCACGTTATCAAGACTCATGGACAGGTCGGCCACGATGATGCGGATGATGGCGTTGCGCAGCGACGCGGGGGCAGGGGTGCCACCCTCCACATGGGCGTCGCCGCGCATTTCACGGTACATGCGCCAGCACACCCACAGCAGCAGCAGCCCCCCCGCCAGCGTCAGCCCGATGATGGCCAGCAGCCTGACCGCCACCAGCGCCAGGCAGATCCGTATGACCGCCGCCCCCAGCACGCCACACAGTATGGCGATTCGGCGCGAGGCATGCGGCAGGTTGCGCACCGCCATGCCCACCACGATGGCGTTGTCGCCCGCCAGGGTCACGTCGATCAGGACAACCTGCGCCAGCGCATAAAGGGATGAAGGGGAAAAAATGGCAGACATGGGCAAGATACGTTCCTGGGGGAGAGGGCCGCGGCAGACAGGTCCCGGGTTTCACAATCGCTTTATGCCGTTCGCTGCCCGCATCATGCAAACACACCCGCTCCGGCGCGTAATATATGCCACGTTATGAATCGCACGTGAATATACCGGGCGGTTCAGGAAACAGGCCGGGCGGCCCGGTCGGACCCCACGGAATGGAATCCGGTGGATATGACGGGGCCGGGGCGCGGCGGATGGGGCAAAAAATCCCCCGGACCGGCCCGTCTCGCGTTTTCGCCTGCCTTTGAGGGAGACGCACGCGGCAGAATTGGTTAGGAAGACCGCCTGATCGTGTCCTGTCCGTATGCAGCAAAGGAAGCCCGAGAACATGGTACCGCGCTATACCCGACCCGTAATGGCCGCCATCTGGTCGCCCGAAAACCGTTACCGCATCTGGTTCGAGATCGAGGCCCTGGCCTGTGAGGCAATGGCGGAATATGGCGCGATCCCGAAGGATGCCGCCCGGACCATCCGCACGAAGGGCGACGCCGCCATGGCCGCCTTTTCGCAGGCGGACCTTGACCGCATTGATGAAATCGAGGCCGAAACCCGCCACGACGTGATCGCGTTCCTGACGTGGCTGGCGGAAAAGGTCGGTCCCGACAGCCGCTTCGTGCATCTGGGCATGACGTCGTCCGACGTGCTGGATACCTGCCTGTCGGTGCAGATGGTGCAGGCCACCGACCTGCTGCTGCAGGACATGGACGCCGTGCTGGCGGCGCTGAAGAAGCAGGCGTTCGACCACAAATACACCCTGACCATCGGGCGCAGCCACGCAATCCACGCCGAACCGACATCGTTCGGCCTGAAGATCGCGGGACATTATGCCGAGTTTGCCCGCAACCGTGAGCGCCTGCTGCGCGCACGCGCGGAAATTGCGGTCTGCGCCATTTCCGGTGCGGTGGGTACCTACGCCCATATCGACCCGCGCGTTGAGGAATACGTGGCCGACAGGCTGGGGCTTACGCCCGAAGACGTGTCCACGCAGGTCATCCCGCGCGACCGGCATGCGGCATATTTCTGCGCGCTGGCGGTGATCGCCAGCGGGATCGAGCGTCTGGCCACCGAAGTGCGCCACCTGCAGCGTTCCGAAGTGCGCGAGGCGGAGGAATTCTTCCACAAGGGGCAGAAAGGCTCGTCGGCCATGCCGCACAAGCGCAACCCGGTGCTGTCGGAAAACCTGACCGGGCTGGCCCGCCTCGTGCGGTCGCACGTCATTCCGGCGCTGGAAAACGTGGCGCTGTGGCATGAACGCGACATCAGCCATTCCTCGGTCGAGCGCAACATCTGCCCCGATGGCACGGTCGGGCTGGACTTCGCGCTCATGCGGCTTGCGGGCATGATGGAAAAGCTGGTGGTCTATCCTGACCAGATGCAGGCCAATATCGACAGCCTTGGCGGCGTGGTGCATTCGGGCGAGGTGCTGCTGGCACTGGCGCGCGCGGGCATACTGCGCGAGGATGCGTACCGGATCGTCCAGCGCAACGCCATGGAGACATGGACAAAGCTGGGCCGCAAGGACGCAAGGACCTTCCGTGAGAACCTGGACGCCGACCCCGAGGTCGCGGGCCGGGTGCCGCCGGAGGTGCTGGACGCGGCAATGGACAGCAATGCCCACCTGCGCCAGATCGACCATACCTACAACCGCGTGTTTGGTGAGTCCGGCCCCACGCGGACCTGACGGAAACAACAGCAGGATATCAAGGCGTGTGCACTGTCGTCATTTCCCACGACCCGACCCGGGACTGGCCGCTGCTGCTGGCGGCCAACCGTGATGAACGCCTTGACCGGCCCTGGCTGCCGCCGGGACGGCACTGGGCGGACCAGCCCGATGTCGTCGGCGGTCAGGACCAGGTGGCGGGCGGGTCGTGGCTGACGCTGAATGACGCGGGCGTTGTCGCGGGCATCATGAACCGCGTGGGCAGCCTTGGTCCCATGCCGGGCAAGAACTCACGCGGGGCGCTGCCGCTGCTGGCCGGGCGCTTTCCAACCGCGCGCGACGCCGTGGCGCATATCGCCACGATCGACGCGGGGGCGTGGCGGTCGTTCAACATGATCGTGGCCGATGGGGATGACGCCTTCTTCATCCGCGGCCCCGGTTACGGGCAGCCGCAGGTCGAACCCCTGCCGCCCGGCGTGCACATGGTCGCCACCACCGACCCCGATGACATGGCCATGCCGCGCATAGCCCGGCACCTGCCGCGTTTCCGGGCTGCAGCCCGCCCGGTCCCGCCGCAGTGGACGGGGTGGACCACGCTGCTGGCCGACCGGTCGCTGCCTGCAGGCAGTGAACTGAACATTCCGCCGCGTTCGGGCTTCGGCACGTGCAGTTCGTCCGCCATCGGCGTGGCGCGGGACGGGCGGCGGTCATGGTTTTTCGCCGCCGGCGCCCCGGACCGCGTGGGCTACCAGCCCATCAATCTGTCCGCACCGGGCACGGGGGCAGGGTAAATATGGTATCTTCCCGCCCGGATCGCTGCTATGGCATGCGGACCATTTGGGATCATGCCAGACAACAGATCCTGCAGATCAGGGGAGGGGCCGCTCCCGGCCCGTCCCCACAGCGTTATGTGAAGGACGAGTATGGGCCGCCGCCGTCAGCTTTACGAAGGAAAAGCCAAGATCCTTTTCGAGGGGCCCGAGCCGGGCACCCTCGTGCAGTATTTCAAGGATGACGCCAGCGCCGGGAACGGCGCGAAAAAGGGCATCATTACCGGCAAGGGAGTGCTGAACAACCGTATCAGCGAACACCTCATGCTGCGGCTGCACGATATCGGGATCCCCACCCATTTCATCCGCCGCCTGAACATGCGCGAGCAGCTGATCCGTGAAGTGGAGATCATTCCGCTGGAAGTCGTGGTGCGCAACGTTGCCGCGGGATCCCTGACCAAGCGGCTGGGCATTCAGGAAGGCACGCGCCTGCCGCGCCCGATCATCGAATTCTATTACAAGAACGACGCCCTGGGCGATCCGATGGTGAGTGAGGAACACATCACTGCCTTCGGCTGGGCCTGCCCGCATGACATGGAAGACATCGTGTCGCTGAGCATGCGCGTGAACGACTTCCTGTGCGGCCTGTTCATGGGCATCGGCATCATACTGGTGGATTTCAAGCTGGAATTCGGCCGCCTGTTCGAAGGCGATAACATGCGCATCGTGCTGGCGGATGAAATCTCGCCCGATAACTGCCGCCTGTGGGATGCCAAGACCAGCGAGAAGCTGGATAAGGACCGTTTCCGCAAGGACATGGGCAGGGTTGAGGAAGCATATCAGGAAGTCGCGATGCGCCTGGGTATCCTGCCCGAGGCCACGAATTCCGACATGAAGGGACCGGAGGTAATGCAATGAAGGTGCGTGTGACCGTCATGCTGAAGGAAGGCGTGCTCGACCCGCAGGGCAAGGCGGTGGAACACGCCCTGCACGTGCTGGATTTTTCGAATGTGGGTGAAGTCCGCATCGGACGTGTCATCGAACTGGACATTGACGAAACCGACCGCGAACGCGCCCGCGCGCAGGCCGATGCCATGGCGCGCGCGCTGCTGGCCAATCTTGTGATCGAGGACTTCACGACGGAGGTTGTCGGATGAAGATCGCCCGCCTTCTTGCCCTTGGCTGCGTCATGGCCGTGGCCCTGCCGGCAGCCCATGCGTCCGCCCAGCGTGTCTCGCGCCTGACGGGAGAGCAGCTTGGTTCGCTGTGCACCAAGCCCACGGGGACCGGCATCTGTGACGCCTACATCTCAGGCGTGGCCGATGCGGGCGCGCTTGACCACCTGTTCGAGCGTAATGCCGAAAAGGATACCAAGGACGTCGCGGCCTTCTGCATCGCCCCGGCCGCTGCCACGGCGGACATACGTGGCAAGGTTGTTGGCTGGATGAAGGATCACCGCGACGGGCTGTCCCGCCCGGCGGGGGAGGTCGTGTTCACCGCGCTGCATGAAACCTATCCCTGCGGCGGCAGCAAATGAAGGCGGCGATCGTAGTCTTCCCCGGCACCAACCGCGAACGTGACATGGCCATCGCCCTGCGTGGCGTGACGGGACACGCACCGGCCATGGTGTGGCACCGCGAGGACGCGCTGCCCGCGGGCACCGACCTTGTGGTGCTGCCCGGTGGCTTCAGCTATGGCGATTACCTGCGCTGTGGCGCGATGGCGGCGCATGCGCCGGTCATGGCGGCCATCCGTGAATTCGCGGCGAAAGGCGGCCATGTCCTGGGCGTGTGCAACGGGTTCCAGATCCTGACCGAAGCGCAGCTCCTGCCCGGTGCGCTGCTGCGCAACGCGGCACTGCGCTTCCTGTCGCAGGACTGTTTCCTGCGTGTTGAGCGCAATGATACACCGTTTACCCGCCACTGGGCGAAGGGCGACGTGTTCCGCACCCCCATGGCGCATGGGGACGGCAATTACATCGCCAGCGCCGACACCATCCGCATGCTGGAAGACACGAACCGCGTGGCCTTCCGTTACGTGGCCGAAGATGGCCGCATGGACGAAGGCGACCCGCAGATCAACCCCAACGGGTCGATGCACGCCATTGCCGGTGTGTTCAGCGAAAACCTGCGCGTATGCGGCATGATGCCCCACCCGGAGGATCTGGTTGATCCGCTGATGGGTGGCGAGGATGGTAAACCCCTGTTTACGGGACTTGTGGAGGCTCTGGTCGGATGAGTGCAAAGGTATCCCGCCCCGTTGATGAGGCACTGGCGCGCGAATTCGGCCTGACGGCGGAAGAATACGGCAATGTCCTGTCCATCATGGGCCGCACGCCCACATTCACGGAACTGGGCATCTTTTCGGTCATGTGGTCGGAACACTGCTCGTACAAATCGTCGCGCGCGTTCCTGAAGACCCTGCCGACGAAGGCCCCCTGGGTCATCCATGGCCCCGGCGAGAACGCGGGCGTGGTCGATATCGGGCAGGGGCTGGCCGCCATCTTCAAGATGGAAAGCCACAACCACCCTTCCTTCATTGAACCCTATCAGGGCGCGGCCACTGGCGTGGGCGGCATCCTGCGCGATGTGTTCACCATGGGCGCGCGTCCTGTCGCCAACCTCAATGCCCTGCGTTTTGGCGACCCGAACAACCCGCAGACCCGCCGCATCGTGGATGGCGTGGTGCGCGGCGTGGGCGGTTACGGCAACTGCGTGGGCGTGCCCACGGTGGGCGGCGAGATCAATTTTCACCCCGCATATGACGGCAACCCGCTGGTCAACGCCATGACGGTTGGCGTGGCGCGGCAGGACCGCATCTTCCTGTCGGCTGCCGCAGGTGTTGGCAATCCGGTCATCTATGTCGGGTCCAAAACCGGGCGCGACGGCATCCATGGGGCCACCATGTCGTCGTCGGAGTTTGACGAGGATGCGCTGGCCAAGCGCCCGACCGTGCAGGTGGGGGATCCGTTTGTTGAAAAGCTGCTGATCGAGGCCTGTCTGGAACTGATGGCGACGGATGCCATCGTGGCCATTCAGGACATGGGGGCGGCGGGGCTTACGTCATCGTCCGTTGAAATGGCGGGCAAGGGCGGCGTTGGCATCGACCTCGACCTTGACCACGTGCCGCAGCGCGAACGTGGCATGACGGCGTATGAAATGATGCTGTCCGAAAGTCAGGAACGCATGCTGATCGTGCTGCGCCCCGACCGCACGGAACAGGCCCGTGCCATTTTTGACAAGTGGGAACTGGATTTTGCCGTCATCGGGCATCTGACCGATACCGGCAACATCGTGATCCGCCACAACGGGGAGGTCGAGGCCGACATTCCGCTGGCCCCGCTGGCGGATCAGGCCCCGGTCTATCACCGCCCGACCGCGCCCGCGCTGAAGCCGCAGCCGATGGAGCAGATCATCGACCCCGTTGGCGTGGAACAGGCACTGATCCGGCTGATCGGCTGCCCCGACCTGGCGTCGCGCGCATGGGTGTACAACCAGTATGACAGCACGGTGGGCGGCCAGACGGTCCGCAGGCCGGGTGCGGCCGATGCCGCGATCGTCAAGGTTGAGGATACGCAAATCGGTCTTGCCCTGACCACCGACTGCACGCCACGCTACTGCCGCGCGAATGCGAAGCTGGGCGGCGCGCAGGCCGTGGCCGAAGCCTGGCGCAACATTACCGCGACCGGCGCACGCCCGCTGGCGGTGACGGATAACCTGAACTTCGGCTCGCCTGAAAAGCCGGAGGTGATGGGCCAGTTCGTCGATGCCATCGCGGGCATGGGGGAGGCCTGCCGCGCGCTGGACTTCCCGGTCGTCAGTGGCAATGTCTCGCTGTACAATGAAACCCGCGCGCCGGATGGCACGTCGCAGTCCATCCTGCCTACGCCCGCCATTGGTGGCCTTGGCGTGCTGGAGGACGTGCGCACGGCGGTCGGGCTGGAAATGCCCGATGAGTGCGACATCATGCTGCTGGGCGAGACGAAGGGCCAGCTTGGCCAGTCGATCTGGCTGCGTGAAATTCTTGGCGCGCAGGATGGTGAGCCGCCGGAACTCGACCTGGCCGCCGAACGGCGCAATGGCGATTTCGTACGCGGCCTGATCCAGAACGGCATCGTCATCGCCTGCCACGACGTGGCCGATGGCGGCGTGCTGGTGGCGGTGGCCGAAATGGTCATGGCGGGGCAGGCGGGATGCGTTCTGGGCGCGCCGCAGTCGGGCATGCGGCCCGAAGCCTTCTGGTTCGGCGAGGACCAGTCACGCTATGTCGTGGCCGTACGTGACGGGCAGGCGCTGGCGACCCTTGCGGAACAGGCGGGGGTGCCATGTCGCAAACTTGGCCGTTCTGGCGGGCAGGGTTTGACATTGCCCAGTGGTTCCACAATATCCAAGGCACGTCTGCTCGCGGTGCATTCCGAATTCTTTCCGCGACTGATGGACCGATAGGGCAGGAGTTTTAAGCCAGATGGCAATGACGGCACAGGAAATCGAAACCTATATCCGCGAAGCCCTGCCTGACGCGAAGATTACGATTGATGATCTGGCAGGCGATGGCGACCACTATGCCTGCCGTGTCGTGAGCGAGGCCTTCCGTGGCCTTCCGCGCGTGCGGCAGCACCAGTTGGTCTATAACGCGCTGCAGGGGCATATGGGCGGCAAGCTGCACGCCCTGGCGCTGCAGACACAGACGCCCGACTGACCTTACGCGATATCCTTACCCCCAAAGCAGGAAACGAAAACATGGCTGAAACAATCGCACAGCGCATCCAGGCGCAGATCGACGCCAATCCCGTCATGCTGTACATGAAGGGTGACGCCAATTTCCCGCAGTGCGGCTTCTCCGCGCGCGTGGTGCAGGTGCTCAAGCACCTTGGCGTGCCGTTCAAGACCGAAAACGTGCTGGCCGATCCCGAACTGCGTCAGGGGATCAAGGACTTCTCCAACTGGCCCACGGTGCCGCAGCTCTACATCAAGGGCGAATTCATCGGTGGCTGTGACATCGTGACGGAAATGTACCAGACCGGTGAGCTGCAGAAGCTGCTGACGGAAAAGGGCATCGTCACGGCCGCGGCCTGATTGCGCCACGCGCCCATGGTGCGCCGATCGGGACGGGCGGGACAGAAATGTTCCGCCCGTTCTTTTTATACCCAATTTTATACCGAACATCACTTGCGTCATGCCCGTGCTTTCGCCTAGCTTCATCCAGGTTTGAAAAACAAGGGGGCCTGATGCGCTACAGTGACTTGCGTTTTGCTACAATGCTACTGCTTGGCGCAGGTCTTGTTGGCAGCATCGTGACACCCGCCCACGCCCGCACCCACGCCGTGACGGACAGTGAAGCGGACCGCCTGACACTTGGCGCACTTATCGCGCCGCCGCCGCCCGTCCGGCATGTGACCTATCACCGTCGCGCGGGTGGTCATGCCGCCCCGGTGGTGATGGCGGCAAACCACAGTTCCGCTGCGCATACGCGGCATACGATGGTCCACACCATCGTCTATCATCCGCATGGCACTGTTACCCACCACATTCACCCCACGGCCGCCCGGCACCGTACCTGATATCCTGCCGTGCCGTCAGTACTGCCTGAAGGCATCGGGTATCCATTCCACGACATTGCCCGGCAGCACCGCGCCGACATCGAAGCGGATGCTGTCATAGGCCCAGTCCGGGTTGGCCGCGCATAAGAACTGCGCTGCGTTCATGATCCGCGCCACCTGTGACGGGCGAATGGCTTCCCCTGCCGCCAGCAGGGAGGGCCGGGCCTTGATCTCCGCGAACATCAGGCATCCTGCGCGCAGCGCCACGATATCCACCTCGCCCCACCGGGTGCGCGCACGGTGCAGCAGGACCTGCCAGCCACGGGCCTGCAGGTCCGCAATTGCCAGCCGTTCCGCCGCCATGCCATCGCTAAAAGCGCGCCTGCCGCGCCGCTGCCGGCCCGTTTGTGCGGGGCGGGCGTCCTGCTGTGTCATGCTTTGTTTTTCCTGTGGCGTCATGGGTATGTAAAACGCGATGGGTAGGATATAGCAGGCGGCCTGACCGGGCGGTCCGGGCATGGACCGGTACCGTGCGCCGGAACGGGATGCGCGACATGATTTTTCATTTCCTGACCATATGGGATATTTGCCTGCTGCTGGTGCGCGTGTCCATTATCGTGGTGGTGGTGGTGCATGTGCTGCTGACCAAGCGGGATGTCGGGGCGTCCATCGGCTGGATCGGGGTGACCGTGCTCATGCCGCTGACGGGCGGCGTGCTGTATTCCATGTTCGGCATCAACCGTGTGCACCGGCGGGCGCGGCGCATGGCGGGGCAGCACCCGTGGCGCAGCCGCACCACGTCATCGCAATGGCGCAGGGAGGAAACCGGGACGTTCGCGCCGCTTGCCTCCATGGCCGGGAAACTGACCGGGCGGCCGCTGCTGGGGGGCAATGCGGTAACCCCCATGCATGATGGCGACAGCGTCTATCCCCGCATGCTGGCGGCCATAAATAATGCGCGGCACAGCGTGCTGATGTGTTCCTACATCTTTCGCGATGACCGCATTGGGCGGCAGTTCTGCGATGCGCTGATCGCGGCCCATAAGCGGGGCGCGCAGGTGCGCGTGCTGGTTGATGGCGTCGGGTCGGGATATTTCAATTGTGGCGTGGGGCGGATCCTGCACCATGCGGGTGTGCCGGTGGGGCGGTTCATGCATTCCATGCTGCCGTGGCGCATGCCGTTCATCAACATGCGTGACCACAAGAAAATACTGGTGGTGGACGGGCTGACCGGGTTCATGGGCGGCCTGAACATTGGTGAGGAAAACATCGCCGCCTCCCGCCCCCGGCACCCGGTATCGGATACGCATTTCGAACTGAATGGCCCGGTCGTCCATCAGTTGAGCGAGGCGTTCGCGCGTGATTGGGCCTTTACCTGTGGCGAGGAACTGACGGCGGACATCTACTTTCCCCGGCAGGACAGCCACGGCCCCAGCCTGAGCCGCATCGTCACCGCCGGGCCGGATATGGATCTGGAAAAGATCGAATACACCATGCTGCAGGCCTTTACGCTGGCGCAGCGCAGCATCCGGATCATGACGCCGTATTTCCTGCCCGATGACCGGTTTCTGACCGCGCTGGCCCTTGCGTCCATGCGGGGGATCGAGGTGGATATCGTCGTGCCGTGGCACAGCAACCATACCCTGCTGGACTGGGCGCGGGCAGCCAACCTGCCGCGTTTTCTGGATTCCGGGTGCCGGATCTGGCTGGCGCGGCCGCCGTTCAACCATTCCAAGCTGATGGTGGTGGACCGGCACTGGTCATTCGTGGGCAGTTCCAACCTGGATGTGCGCAGCCTGCGGCTGAACTTTGAAATCAACCTCGAAATCTATGACGACGCGCTGGCGACCATGATTGATGGGTTCATTGCCACCCACCGCCATGTGCGCATGACGCATCATGACCTTGATCGCCGGTCCTTTCCGCGCAAGATGCGTGACGCGGCGGCACGGCTGCTCCTGCCCTATCTGTAGGAAACCACTGATGAAACAGAGGTTTCTGGGGGCCGCCGTTTTTCAAGAGGCGGCGTTTCCCGAATATCCCTGAACCAAGCGTCACCAGACCCCTCTGTCTGTCCGGACAATGGGTAACGGGACTAGCGCGTGGGCTTCAGCAGGACCGAGATGGGTCGGTGGTCGGATGCGTAATTCTCGATTACATGGCGTTCGACACAGGTCAGGCCGCGGACAAGGCAGCGGTCCAGCCGGATGGGCAGCATGTCGGCCATGCGGTGCGTCGGCGCGCGTGGCCCCACGTCATGGAAATGGCGGATCAGGGCGGGACCGACCTGATTGAAATCCCCCAGGATGGCGGCCTGATGCGGCAGGATCTGCACCACCCGGCGCAACTGCCGGCGGTTGAGCAGCTGCCCGTGCGACAGGTGGACGTTGGCCACCGTTACCGTCCCGCAATCCACGATCTGCGCCACGCGGCGGATCAGTGTGCCGGCGGGCAGGGTGCAGGTCAGCGGTTCGCGGCGATAGGGCCATGGGCTCCAGCACGCCAGCCCGTGTATGCGGCCGGGCAGGGGGGAACGCGCGTAATGCCCGCCGATCAGGGTGGGCAGGGTGTCGATTTCCACCGTTGCTTCCTGCATCAGCATAAGGTCCGGCCGTTCGGTGCGGATCAGGTCGATTACGTCGCGGACCGTCGCCCCGATGCGGCGCAGCAGGTTCCAGCTGACGATCTTGATCGCCTCGCCCTCGCGGTCGGGCGGGGTCAGGTCCATCTGCGGTGGCGAGCCATGGCGTGGCTGGATGGAGGGCAGGCGAAGATAGGGGCGGGCTAGGGTCATGGTTCGATAAACGGCTCGCGTATTTCGTCAGGGATGGGGTCCTTCGACCGGGGATCGCCCGCGGCGAATTCGGCAGTCAGGGTATAGCCCACGCCAATCAGGACGGGGCCAAGGAAAATTCCCAGCCCCCCGAATGTCAGGACACCCCCCAGCACGCCCAGCACCGTCAGCAGGTAGGGCATCTGCGCGCCACGCGCAATGAACATGGGACGGATGATGTGGTCTGCCCCGGATACGATGATCGTGCCATACAGCAGCAGGAAAATGCCCCAGCCGGGATGGTGGGTCAGCAGCAGGAACACGGCGGCGGGAATCCAGATCAGCGGCGCGCCGATGGGCAGCACCGCGACAAAGGCGGTGACCGCGCCCAGCAGCACGGGGCTGGAAATACCCGCAATGGCAAAGCCGATGCACGTCAGGATGCCCTGTATGATGGCAGTGCCAAGGATGCCGTACACCGTGCCCCGGATGGTCCGGCCCACGATGCGCAGGATCCGTTCGGCATACACGCCCGCGATCCGCCGCACCACGGCCACGAAGGTGTTGCCCAGCGCGTCCCCCCCCAGCCAGAAGAAGAAGGAGATGAACAGCGCCATGGCCAGATGCGCCAGCCCGCTGGCCAGCTGCATCATGGCGCTGAGGATCGATTGCCCGATCCGTCCGGCATAGGGGCGCACGATCTGGTCTATGCTGCCGACATCAACCGACCATTTCTGCCATTTTTCAACAATTTCGGGGCCAAAATGCGGGATATGCGCAATGCGCGCTGGCAGTTGCGGCAGGTGCAGCGTGCCCACGGTGTCCACCACGTACTGCAGGGTGGCCGGAACGTCGGCAATGCTGCTGGATACCACCACCGCCAGCGGCACCACCAGCACCAGCGCGCACAGCACCGTCATGATCAGGGCCGCGGGCAGCAGCGACATGTGCCGCCGCAGCCGCATGAATACCGGCCATGTGGAAAAGGTCAGGATCGCAGCCCACAGCAGGGCGGTAAGGAACGGATACAGGATCAGGACGCAGCCGAATGCGATCCCCCCCAGCATCAGTCCCATCATGATACGTTCGACCATAGCGGTGGCGTATCCCCTCCTGCCATTAAACGAAAGACAAATGTTCAGGACTTTCGTTCCCGTGCCGTATGCTGCACCTTATTGTGCGACACGCAATTCCTAAAGACCGGGAGAAGGTATGCATCCGCTGATCTCAGCCAGTGATCTGGCACAGGCCATCCAACAGGGCGACATCCTTGTGCTTGATGCCTCCATGGCACTGCCGGGGCAGGCCTTTGACCCGCAGCAGCGTTTTGCCAATGCCCATATCGCCGGCGCCGTGCGCTTTGACATCGATACCTTCTCCGATCCGGATTCCCCCCTGCCGCACACCATTCCCGGTCAGGCCCGCTTTGCCCGGCTGGCGACGGAACGGGGCATGGCCAATACGAAACGCATCGTGTTCTATGATCAGGACGGCATGGCCTGTGCCGCGCGGGCATGGTGGCTGACACGCCTGTTCGGTCATGAACGGGTGCAGGTGCTCGAAGGGGGGCTGGCGGCATGGAAAAGTGCTGGCCTGCCACTGGAAAGCGGGCCGGATCTTGCCGCCCCCGCGCCGTTTGTCAGCCGTCCGCGCTATGACCGCCTGCATGGCACGGGGGACGTGCTGGACATCGTGCACGGCCGCCTGCCGGGACTGATTCTTGACGCGCGCAGCCGGGGCCGGTTCGAAGGGCGCGATCCCGAACCGCGCGCCGGGATTGAATCGGGCCACATGCCCGGAGCCCGCAGCCTGCCCTATACCGAACTGCTGGACGATAATGGCCGCTTCCTGCCCGCTGCTACGCTGAAAGAGAAATTTGCGGGACTTGGCGTGACCGACACTACCGCCGTCACCTGTTCATGCGGCAGTGGCATGACCGCGTGCATGATTGCGCTGGCGCTGGTCAGCATCGGGGCGGGTGCGGGGGAACCCGCGGTCTATGACGGGTCATGGGCGGAATGGGCGTCCACGCCTGACTCGCCCATCGTGTGTGGCGCATAAGGGGCGGACGACATGACCGATCCCATGGCGCTGGTGCCGCCCGACCTGCTTGAACGCGTCACACGCGGCTGGCGCGACATGTCCACGCGGCTTGTCCAGCTTGGGCGCGACCGGCCGGAGGGGGACAGGGGCGTATTCGTCAATCCCGCCGCCGAGCGCGGTTCCACCGTGCTGTTTTCCAGCCTTGAAGCCATGGACCGCGCGGGGCATGGCCGCTATGGGCCGGAACTGATCTACGGCGCCATGGGATCGCCCATCCAGCACCGGCTGGAAGCGGTCATTGCCGAAATCGAAGGCGGCACGCAGGCGCAGGTCGTGCCATCGGGGCTGGCGGCGTGCACGCTGCCGCTGCTGGCCTATCTGGGGGCGGGGGATCACTGCCTGCTGTCGGATTCCGTCTATGGTCCCACCCGGCGTTTTGCCGACAGGGTGCTGCGCCGATTTGGGGTGGAGGTCACCTATTTCCCCCCCATGGCGACCGAGGGCGACCTTCAGGCCCTGGTGCAGCCCAATACCCGTCTGATCTTTGCCGAAAGTCCCGGCAGCCATTCGTTCGAGGTGCAGGATATTCCCATGATGGGCCGCCTGGCCGCGCGCGCGGGGGCACGGCTGGTGGTGGACAACACGTGGGGGATCGGCCTGTTCAACCCGTTCGCGCACGGGGCGCATGTGTCGGTGCAGGCGCTGACCAAATATGCCGCGGGCCATTCCGACACCATTATCGGCGCGGTGACCGTGGCATCCGATGCGGACTGGCGGCCATTGCGCGATACCGCGATACAGGCAGGGCAGACGGCTGGGCCGGATGACTGCTGGCTGACGCTGCGCGGCCTGCGCACCATGGGCGCGCGCCAGGAACGTCAGGCGGCCACCGCGCTGGGGGTGGCAATGTGGTTGCAGTCCCGGCCGGAAGTCAGTCGCGTGCTGCATCCCGCCCTGCCGTCATGCCCGGGGCATGAATACTGGGCGCGTGATTTCAGTGGCGCGTCGTCGCTGTTTGGCGTGGTGTTCGATCCCGCCTTCACGCAGGCGGACATGACCGCCATGATCGATGGCCTGTCGCATTTTGGCATTGGTGCGTCATGGGGCGGTTATGAAAGCCTTGTGCTGCCCACCTCGGGCGGGATTTCGCGCTCATGCCCGTCGGTTACGGCCGAAGGGCCGGCCTGTCGGCTGCATATCGGGCTGGAAGATGGCGCAGCGCTGGCGGCCGATCTGGCGCGGGGGCTGGATGGCATGTCTGCCGCCCGCGCAGTGCGGGGGACAGGCTGACGTAGATCAAGGCTGCAACGGGGCAGGGGTGAAACACTCCCCCCATTCATGCCCCCGTCCGGCCATGCCGGCCGGGCGGGTGGCGCAGGTAACGGTGGCTCCCTTGCCGGGGTCATGACATCGGAACGGAAGGTGCAAGATGGCTGGAAAGATGAAGGCTGCGGTTGTGCGGGAATTCGGCAAGCCGCTGACGATCGAGGAACTGGACATTCCGCAGATCAACTCCAACCAGATCCTGGTCAAGGTCGATGCCTGCGGTGTCTGCCACACCGACCTGCACGCCGCCCGCGGTGACTGGCCCACCAAGCCCAATCCCCCCTTCATTCCGGGGCATGAGGGGATCGGCCACGTGGTTGAGGTCGGCAGCAACGTCAACTGGATCAAGACCGGGGACGTGGTGGGCGTGCCCTGGCTGTATTCGGCCTGCGGGCATTGCGAACACTGTCTGGGCGGGTGGGAAACCCTGTGTGAAAAACAGGAAGACACCGGCTATTCCGTTAATGGCTGCTTTGCCGAATACGTGGTGGCCGACCCCAATTACGTCGCCCACCTGCCGAAAGACATCGACCCGATCAAGACCGCACCCGTACTGTGCGCGGGACTGACGGTGTACAAGGGCCTGAAGATGACTGACACGCGCGCGGGGGAATGGGTTGCCATTTCCGGCGCGGGCGGCCTTGGGCAGATGGCCATCCAGTATGCCGTGGCCATGGGCCTGAACGTGGCGGCGGTCGATATCAGCGATGAAAAGCTGGCAGAAGCCCGCAAGCTGGGCGCGCGCGTGACCGTCAATGCGCTGAAGCAGGACCCGGTCGCCTATATCCGTGAACAGACCGGGGGCACCCATGGCGTGCTGGTTACCGCCGTGTCGGACAAGGCGTTCAGCCAGGCGGTGGGTTACGCGCGGCGCGGGGGCACGGTGGTGCTGAACGGCCTGCCGCCCGGTGACTTCCCGCTGTCCATCTTTGACATGGTGATGAACGGCACGACCGTGCGCGGGTCCATTGTCGGCACGCGTCTGGACATGATCGAAGCCATGTCCTTCTTTACTGATGGCAAGGTGACAACGGTGGTCACGCCCGACAGGCTGGAAAACATCAACACCATTTTCGACAACCTTCAGCATGGCCGCGTCGAAGGGCGCATCGTGCTGGATTTCCGCAACGGGGCCTGAAACGGCGACGGCCGTCACCCTGATGTCCTGTCAGGGTGAGGCATCGTGCGGGGCATGAACGGGGACGTATCCCGTCACGTTCTGTCGCGGCGGGGGCGTGCATATGCCGCCCTGTCGTGCTTGCGCGATTGCCGTGCTGGGCAGGGACCTGTCTGGCGTATAATGGAAAGCTGTTGTGTATTGAGGTAAAAGAGTGCCGAGGCGGGACAGTAATGTTTTGGGCAGATTGATTATTTTACTGTCGGGTTCCGGCTTCAGGTCGAAAATTTTATTTTTGGTGGATTGAATTCCGTTATCCCGGCCATTTCTGGTTCAGACATTTCCGTAAATTCGAGTAGATTGCGCCCGTCGGGCATGTTCAGGTCCCGGTACGCATAATCCTGTCACCTGAACCGCATTCTTATTATTCTGGCCAGGTTCCTATTGAGTATGACGTAGGCGAAAACGTCTTTCGCCACGATGCTCCCCACCACGACCACCGCGGCATCGTGAAGTACGACGTTCCTTTTGACCAGGACTTCCGCGCCGCTTCAGCAGTCATTCCCGATGACAGTTCTGCCACGGTCAGGATCGTACGGCAGGCTATTCCGGTCTTTTTCATGGGGATGTGCCAGATCGTGGCCAAAACCATCGGTAACAACCGGACCGGACGTGACAAAATTCAGGGGATGGGATCGGTTGAAAACGCCAGATTTATGGACGATGGATGAATACCTGCCCACGGCGATATCTGCGTAAATTTTTAAAAAGAAAGAAGGAAAGGCATCGCGCTGGAAAGTGTGTCGTGCCTGAATCGGGAATGGATTTCTATCCCGGCGGCTTTATTCAGGAAACGCAGATATATCCATTTATTTTCAGCGTTTGGGTGGTTGTGATCAGGTGTATTTATTAAATTTATATTTATAATATTCCCACAGTTACCAATATATATTTTCAATATAACTTCTTAAAATTTAATATATGAAAAATATTTCATCATTATCTATCATGGCCGAATGAAATGACCTGAAGAAACTTCGGCTTCGCGGTCGCGTTATTTATGCTGGATAGGGCATGCGCGGCCACGTCGGCATGTCGATAATGCAGAAACTGAAAGACAGGTAAGGGTATCATGAAAAAAACGGTGATTCTGGCAGGGCTGTGCGCAACCGGGCTGAACGTGGCAATGCTGGCGCCCGCGCTGGCGGATTCCTGCGACGGTGTGACGGATCATGCGGAATGTGAAGTGCGCCTGAAATCCCATGAAACCAGCAGCGAGACCCGTGAAAAGGCCCATGAAGCCCATGAAAAGGCAGCCGAGAAAACCGACAGCGCCAAGGACTGGGGCGACCGGACCGGCAAGAAACTGGATAACTGGGGCCATAAGACCAAGGGCGACATGAGCCAGTTCTTCACCGGGCATCGCTAAAAGGCTGTTTCGGGCGACCGGATGACTGAAAAGGAACGGAGGGTTCTGGCTGCAGCCTTTCTGCGGGAAGGCTGCATCCGCTGAAACCCGTCGGAGAAAGCGTCTTCCGAACCGCCTGCATTCGGGTGCCGGGACGCCCTGTCGGACCGGCCCGGTCGTTGTCCACACCCGCATCGGGGGCGAACGGGATACAATATCCCTACAGGACAAAAGGGGCGACACCTGATGGTGCCGCCCCCTTTTCGCGTTATGACGCCATGCGATCAGGAATGGTGGTGATCGCCCGCCTCATGCTCGCGCCAGCCTGCTTCCAGCGTGTGCAGGAAGGTCTTGAAATGCTTCTTCACTTCATCAGGGGAAGCTTTTTCCATCACTTCCTTTTTCGCGGCCGTCAGGGTGGCGGCTGCGTGGATCAGGGCGGCGTGGATGATGTCTGTCGGTTCTTTGGCCATGGTGGCACTCTCCCATCGGGTTGATGGGCAAAGGATGGAAGATGCCATCGCGACTGGCAACCGGCGCACCTGCATGACTGCCGCCGCGTTTCCCCCCTTGAAACCGCGCCGGAACGAAACGGGGGGAACCCCGGGCGGAATCCGCCGTTGAAAGGCTTCAACATGAACGTGATGGGATAAGATATGTTTTTCAGGCGTACCGCTCTGGCCCTTGCCACCACAACCGTCCTGGCCCTGCCGTTTGCAGCACATGCGGAACCGGGTGGCTGCGTGAAGGGAGCCGTCGCCGGTGGCGTGGCAGGGCATTTTATTGGCAGTGGCCATGGCAAGGGCGGGGCAGCGGCAGGATGTGCCGCCGGCATGGCGCGTCGCCACCATGCGCGCAAGGAAGCGCGTGAAAACCAGCAGCAGGACAGCGCCCCGCCCGAAGGGGGCACGCAGCCTTCGCCGCCGCCCGCGCCCAACGGCAACGTGCAGTAATCACCTATGCCGCCACCGTCAGGGCTCGGACCTGACGGTGGACGCGCCCATGGCGCGTGCGAAGCACATGGTCAGCATGTTGTGCGGATCGGGATTTATGCCCACGAAAATGATGTCCTTGCGCACATAAAGCAGCTTATGTCGTGGCCCCATCGTGACGCGGGGCAGGATAACCGGCTGGTCACGCGCCACCTGTTCGCGCGTGCTGGCCACCCAGTCATGGCTTATGCGCGCCAGCCGCGTCAGGTCGGGCACCACGATCGCCATGTGCATGACCACCAGCCCGGCACAGCCCGACGCCATGACCATGCTGAAGGACCGTCCGATGGGGCAGGTGAACAGCAGGCAGGCCAGATAGCACACCAGCAGCACGCTGGCGGGAAACGACACCCGCGCGGCCAGCGCCTCACGCGGGAACATGAGCAGCAGCGCCATATAGGCCAGCGCCAGCCCCGCAAACCATATCCCGCGTCCTGCACGCAGGCACGCGGGACAGGAAACCTGTCGCCGCCCCAGAAACAGGCCGATGCCGATCAATGCCACAAATGGTAGCCAGAACAGGTCAAACAGGCTGCCCAGATTGCCCAGCAACCCGTCCAGCCGGTCCACAGGCGGGCTGGGCACCATGGTGCGTTGACGGACATAGTTACCCGGCGCGATACCCAGCACCAGCGTGCCCATGGCATGACTGCACACCAGCGGCCATGGTACCCGCTGTCCCCGCTGCCATGCGCGTACCGCCGCGCCCGCCAGTACCAGTGTCAGCAGCAGTGAAAGCGGTTCAAGGAACGTGGCGATCAGGAATACGGCCACATACTGCGCCATGTTCATGTCCGTGCGGCGGGACAGGACCCGCGCCAGCAGCCACATTTCCCCCGTCACGGGCCACAGGTAGCCAATGGACCCGGTTTTCCATAATGCGACCTCGGCAATGGTGCGCGGCAGCCACCACAGCATGAGGAACACCAGCACGTGCTGCGCCACGCCGTCGCGCCGGCGTGCAGGGGCGGGCTGTCCTGCCACCGCACGGCACATATGCACCACCACATGGACCAGAAAGGTGAAGATCCCGGCATTCACCACCGCGAAGACGGCAAGTGACCCATAGGGCCGCAGATCCAGCACCACGAATGTGACCAGCGTGGTGAACCACCGCCCCGTCCAGAAATTGTAATTGCCCCAGACAATGCGCACGATGGTGGCGGGGTTGAACGGCATGGTGCGGCAGTAATCATCCGCCCATAGCGGTGTGATCCAGTTGGCCCACAGCAGGAATGCAAAGCACAGGGCCAGACCCAGTCGTGCGCCGGGTTCGGTGCGGGGGGAAATGTGCATGGGCGGTTTCATTGGATACAGGGGCCCCTTGCGGTCCGGGTTTCCGTCATGCCGGGACGGGTCCTACGGAAAAATGATGGCGTCGGTTCCGGACCGTCCCGATAATTCGTCCATGGGGTGGGGTTGTATCATGGATCGGTTCGGCCGCATCGCCTATGAATTTGGCCTGACCGGCCCCGTCAATCATGATCATGCCGGAGATCAGGGGATAGAGCCACGTGTTACAGCCTGCCGATCAATCCGTCTCCTCCTCGCGCGGCGGCCTGGATGGGCCTGCCGTATCGCCGCCGCCATCGGGCAGCCATGGTCCGGCGGTGCGCGCGGCCCTGACCACGGCCAGCGCGGGGCTGCTGGTGGGGCTGGATACGGGCCTGATCGCGGAAGCACTGGGTTTTATCGGTCAGGATTTCCATGCTTCCGCCCGTGCGCAGGAATGGGTTGTCTCGGTGCTGATGGTGGGCGCGCTGCTGGGATCGGGCGGGGCGGGGGTGTTCTCAAGCCGCTTCGGCCGCAGGCTGGCGCTGGGCACGGCCACGCTGCTGATCGGGCTGGGGGCGCTTCTGTGCGCTACGGCGGGCCTGATCGGGCAGATCCTGCTGGGGCGGTTCCTGATCGGGATGGCCATTGGCATCTGCACGTTCACCGCGCCGCTGTATATTTCGGAACTGACCACGGGGCGCATGCGCGGCACCATGGTGTCCACCTTTTCCATGCTGCAGTCGGCGGGCATCCTGCTGGGATATCTGGCGGGGGGCATCCTGTCGGGGGGCGGCCACTGGCGGCTGATGGTGGGGCTGCCGGTCATCCCGGCGGCGCTGCTGTTCATGGGGTGCGCGTTCCTGCCGTCCAGCCCGTCATGGCTTGCGGCGAAAGGACGGTTCGAGGAGGCACGCAGGGTCCTGCGCAGCCTGCGCGGCGATGAACTGACGGCGGACCGGGAACTGGACAACATCCGCCGTGAACTGGGGGCGGGCAGGCCGGTCGGGGGCTTTGCGCTGTTGCGGACCAGACCGTTTTTCCGGCGCTCCGTCGCCCTTGGCATCGGGCTGCAGGTCATGCAGCAACTGACCGGCATCAATGTTGTGATGTATTACGCGCCCAAGATTCTGGAAGGCGCGCATTTCGGCACCTCCGCCGCCGCATGGGCCACTGTCATGGTGGGGGCGGTCAATGCGGTTGTGGGCGTGCTGGCCATTTTCATGGTCTCGCGCTGGGGGCGCAGGCCACTGCTGGTGACAAGCTGCGTCATCATGGCGGTCGCGCTGGCGGCTGCGGGCGTGATCGAGGGGATGCACCTGCAGGGCATGGGCGCGGTACTTTCGCTGGTGGCGGCCCTGCTGGTATTCGTGGCGGGCTTTGGCATGGGCGCGGGGCCCCTGGTATGGACCCTGTGTTCGGAAATCCAGCCGATCGAGGGGCGGGATTTTGGCGTTGCATGTTCGACCCTGGCCAACTGGGGCATGGACTGGGCGGTTAGCAACACGTTCCTCAGCATCGTGGCGGTCGCGGGGGCAGGGTGGACTTTTGCCGGGTTCAGCGTGATGAACGTGGTGTTCGTGCTGTTTACGCTGGCGCTGGTGCCCGAAACCCGCGACGTGCCGCTGGATGTGATTGAGCAGCATCTGGAAGCCGGTCGCCCCCTGCGTGAAATCGGACGCTAGGGCGCGTCCGCACATAAACCGTACGCCGGATGGGCAATGGTCCCGGCTGTCCTGCCGCCACGCTGGACGCGACGGGAATGCCGAATGGCCGCGTCATGTCATGCAGGGATATGAAATGGGGCCGAACGGTCGTGCGCATGTGCGCCGCCGTCCGGAAATGGCATGACGCGTTCAGGGCAGGGGCGCTATGGCCGGGTGTTTACGCCGGTTGTGTCGATGTTCGGCCGCGTCGATCTGAAATACAGCTTGCCCATGTATCTGACTGGTCCGAACTGGGAGTCCCTGAAAAACGCCTTTGGGCTTTTGCGTAGTTTCTTGCGCTTGGCTTTATCCAGTATCCTCAGCAGGATAAAAATGAATATTTTGAGGATGATGCCATCTGGGGGGATAAGCCCTTTCTCATCATCTTCATTGATCAATTCTACTTTGGCTATCGCGATATCTTTGGAAAAGAGAAATTCATAATCGACTTTCTCATTGTTTTTTATGATTTTCGTCCACAGGCTGTACGGTATGCATATGGAATGGATAAGTTCATCCGTTTCCAAGTCATTATATTTTTTGAAATAAGTCTGTATTTCGCCAGGGCCGCCGATCACAAAGTTATCGGCCAGAACGCCGATTGATTCCTTTATCGATGTCCGGTCATCATGATAGTCCAGTGTTAATTCCGGGAAGAACTTTTTGAATACAGTGAAAGACAGGTGCTGCTCCACCGCATACCTGCTGAAGAATGTTCTTTCCCTAAGGCCGGTGGATTTCTGGTATGGGTTTCTTTCGTAATATGTTGCGTCCATTATATTATATGGCGGTACATCCCATAGGCAGCGGACGTCTTCGGTCAGACCGAAATGGAACCAGTCGCTATAATGGAAAGGCAGGGATTCAAACGTATAGGGATTGAGCGTAAAGAATTCGGAAATCAGGACGCGCTGTTTCAGCGCTGCGAAACGGTGCCGTGGAAGTGCATGGTTTTTAATGTAAAAATCAATAAATGTGTCATCAATGAACAGGATATCATTTCGTGTTCTTAGAACATATTCCGTGCCGACATGATCCAGCCCTGCTTTTGCCGCTTCGATCTGCAGGTTGCAGTGATTATTCCCGATTCCTTGTTTGACCGGGGGCATGGAAACCGCCGCACCGGACAGGGTGATCACGTCACAGCATTCTGCAATCAGTTCCAGGGCATCATAAAACAGGCCGTTATCCCTGTATTTCTTGACCAGGCGCGGATCGGAGATAATGCCAGGACCATCGAACATGACGATATCCGTCTGGGATATCGCGAAAATGATCCTGCACGAACTGAATATCTTTCTCCAGCCTGATATGATCCGGGCTGTCTGAATGATGTTGCGTTTGTTCAGAGGGCCCTGAACAACAATAGAAAGGGAATCTGTAATATCTTTCTTGTTCGGCAATTTACTGATCATTACGCGCCTATGATTCGGTATAATTATGATGGTTTTTTTATAATATACGAAAATTGCGGGATGGAACTGCCCGCGGCGTCAGCCGGAAATCTGCCGTTTCTGCCGCGAACGCCGGACATGTCAGGCCTGTCCGGCCTTGACCCTGCATGCAGGGTCATCGTGTGTTGTGGGGTGCAGTTTCCGGGTAGACTGACTGATGGCATCTCCTTTGCATGTATCCTGCCATCGTAATCCATGGTGGGTCACCTCAACAATCCCGCCGTCAGTGCGGTAGTCGGTTCCCGTTCCGTGGTGCCAGCCCCATAGATAGGTCCGCATGATCCGTTCCAGTTCGGTATCGAACTGCATGACAGGATACTGTGGATTTGACGGGTTGAAATGGGGAAAAGCGATCCCATGGAATTCCGGCGTGGTGCCTGGAATAACCGGAAGATGTCAGCTTGCGGCCGGGGGGGATTGGAAACGACATCGATGAAATCCGTAATGCAGTCGATACAGTATTTCAGGTGGTTCCCATGGTCTTCAGGCAGAATAAACGGCATGCTTTTACTGATCTGCCCTGCTGTGTCGACCGTTCGATGCATATGGCACCTTGATGACCGGCCCCACCATGTCCGGAATCCTAGAAACCTCGCATCGGCCCGCGGCTGTAATACAGCAGCATGGAACCCACCGCAGCCATGTGCGTGCCGGCACCCAGAACGACCATCACATGCCATAATGCGTTGGAAAAGGGCATGTTCTCACGCATGTAGAATATGACGCCGGTACAGTAGAACACCAGTCCCAGAATGATCAGGGAAAACACCCGCGCGGGCAGGGCCCACACCGTCGGGTCGGGACACAGGAAAAACACCCACGCCACACAGAGATAGGGCATCACATGATACCGCCGCGACCATGTGAAGAAACACATCTTGGCCACGACACCCGCCGCGGCCATGGCCCATAACAGGGCGCAGAACCACACGCTGCCCATGCCGTGCCCACCCAGCAGGATGAAGGGAGTATAGCTTGCGGCGATGGCGATGAAGATCACCGACTGGTCAATGCGCTGCAACCCGCCCTTGAGCCAGCATGACGGACAGAAATTATAGGCCGCCGAGGACAGGCACGTCGCCAGGATCGACCCGCAGTACAGCAGCGTCACTCCGGATTCCAGTCCTGAATGCGACATCATGGCGGTATGCAAAAGCCACAGCACGCCATACCCCAACCCCACCACGCCCATGACATGGACAAGCAGGTCAGCCGCCCGTTCGGACAGGGAATAGATGGGAAAACGCGTGCGGGTATTCATGGCGGCGGAAAATACTCCTTATTTTTCCGCAGGTCCGGTCCCGTATAATGAATAAGTCTGTTTCCATATATGCAAAAAAGATCATGCATGCGTGAGGCATCCCGCATGATGGGCGCAAGACCGCCTGCTGAATAAAAATCTGATAAAAATAGAAGTTTTTGGAGGCTGTATTTTCCGAACCGGCGGCATGTCCTGAAACGCCCCTGGAAGAAGTCCTGTCAGAAACGTTTCAGGCCGTGCACGCAGATAGGCCGGGTTATACGGGGGCATAGGCGCCTGCCGCATGTCCCGGCCCCGGTCCTCAGCGGGCCGTGCGTTCGCCCGTGACGTGGCTGCACAGGGTCTTGATTTCCTCCGCCGTGATGCCTTCGGGGTTGTGCTGGGCCTTCCTGGCGATTTCATGCTCGGCCTCGGTGGCGCGGCCGTGTTCCTTGGCGACGTGCTGGCCCAGGGAGATGACCTCTTCCTTCGTCAGCAGCTTGGGTTCCTTCAGGCCCCTGTCCGCCAGCTTGTGCATGTGTTCGCGTGCGGCGGCTGTGGGTTTGTCGGTCATGATCGGGCAATCCTGTCTGAATGATGCGCGGTATGCGCGTGACGGGATGATATAACGTATGACAGGGCAGGAAAACCAATAGGGTACACATGCCCTTGCGTCATATTTCACATATCTGGTCCGCCGCCCCACGACGTAAAAGGGAGACGGCACAGAGAGGGAGACACATGCCAGACCCCATCCATTGCGCCCCCGACAGCGCGCTTGCCCGCCTTGCCCCGACCATGGCGCTGACGGGCCAGCAGGAAGCGCTGAAGGCGGAGGTCCTGGCCTTCTGTCGCGCGCACCGGGCGGATGATCATGCCCTGTTCGTGATTGAAGGCGATGCAGGCACGGGCAAGAGCCTGCTGCTGAATACCCTGTTCACCGCCATACAGCAGGCGGCGCGGGGGCGTGACGGCCACGACCCGCTGCATGGCACCCGCAACTGGCTGCTGGTCAACCACCCGGAAATGATCAAGCTGTACCGGAATATTTCCGAATCCCGGACCTGCCTGCGCAAGAAGGATTTCGAACGTCCGACCACCTTCATCAACCAGATGTCGGCCCGCCATGATCGTGCCGACATCGTGCTGGTGGATGAGGCGCACCTGCTGCTGACCCGCAGCGATCCCTACAACCGTTTCCGGCAGGATAACCAGCTGGCGGAAATCATCCGCCACGCACATGTCGTAGTCATCATATTCGATGCGTATCAGGTGCTGAAGTTCAAGAGCCTGTGGAACGACGCCACCCTGCGCCGTCTGGTTGCGGGTTATCCGGTGGTGACCCGCAGGCTGGACCAGCAGTTCCGCGTGCATGCCCATGCGGATGTCATGACGTGGATCCATGCCCTGCGTGACGGCCGGCTGCTGCCCCTGCCAGCCCCACAACCGTTTGACTTCCGTATCTTTGATGACGCGCAGGCCATGTATGACGCCATAAGGCAGCGCAACGCGCAGTACGGGATGTGTCGCATGCTGGCGACGTATGATTATCCCTATACCCTGAACGGGCATGACCATTTCATTACGGAGGGGCGTTTTCACCTGCGCTGGGACCGCGCCATGCCACAGGCGCGCCTGCCATGGGCGGAACGGCCCGATACGATTGATGAAGTCGGTTCGGTCTATACCATCCAGGGGTTCGACCTGAATTACGCGGGCGTGATCCTTGGCCCGTCCGTCGGCTATGATCCGGCTGCCGACCGGATCGTGATCGACCCGTCACGGTACGAGGACAGGGCCGCGTTTACCGGGCGCGACGGGGTGGAAAACCCGCAGGCGGTGATGGAACGGATCATCCTAAATTCCATCAACGTCCTCATGACGCGGGGTGTGCGGGGGCTATATATCTATGCCAGTGACCCGCGCCTGCATGCCCGGCTGGCGGCGTTGTGGCGCGCCCGGCAGGATGCACCGGCAGTCACGTCCTGACCGGAACGGTTGCCTGCGTAACCGGTCGGTTACAGGACAGGTTGTCATAACACCGGACATGTGGATGGCCGCGTCTTCATATCCGGGATGAAGGCGGCCTGTTGTGACAGGTGTCCGGGCGGATACAGGAAAAGCCGCCTTTCACGGGAAGAGGCGGCATCCGGAACCTTCTGTTATTTCCTGGTTTTTCAGCCGCGCTGGCCAAGGCGCTGCAGGTAGGGCAGGATTTCAGGGCCGGATTCAATGGCATGGCCCAGAACGGTTTCGACCAGTGTCGCCAGATGCCCGGCATCCATGCCCGCCAGCGTTACGCTCAGGTCATGCTTCTGGGCATCGGACAGGCCCGGCGCCTGGATGATGCGCCGTTCAATGGCTGCCTTCATGGCATCCGTGGTGAAGGGCATGTCGATGATCTGGTCTTTGCTCATGGCCGTTATTCCTGAATGGATAAGATAAGGCGGCCATCGTACGGGTTGCCGGTTTCCCGGCAACCTCCCTGTGCGCGATGCGGTTATGCGTTCGTCATCATGCGGGGTGTATCATGTGGAATGCGTGGGGCGTTTATCCCTGCTCGGGCTGTTCCGTTGTCATGCGGTGCAGGCGGGCGGTCTGGGAAAAGCCGCGCATTTCCTGCGCGATGCCCTGGCGTTCCAGCCGCCGCAGCCCGGTGGCGTAGCCGATTTCCTGTTTCAGTTGGCCAAGCAGCATGTTGGTGCGACCGGTAAGCATCGTCTTGAAACGATCCATGGCTGATCTCTCGTTCAGGATAAGGAATGCTGCGTCATACGCATGACAGACAACAGCATGATGCATATGCAGGTGCAACAGTTAATGCATGTCTGACTAACATTTAATGCATGAGACGCCAGCTCGGCGCATGCTGCCCCGACATCATCCGGGGCGAAGCGCGTGGCTGACCACGTGGTTCCCTGTCAATGTTTTCAGGGGCGAATACCGGCCTGATCGGTGAAGATGGCATCAGGGCAGGCGAGGGCGTGTCGCCAGTCAAGGTCGATGATGGATGGCGGAATTAATTCGGTAATATCTGCCCTTTGCCATGAGGGCAGGGGAAGGATGGCTGTTTTTCCTGCTACATCGACAACGGCATGAAATCATGTAGGCAACCCGCCACGGGACTGGCCGATGGTCCTGACCTGTCCCCTTATTTCATGGATACCGGCATTATGCTGGTGCGTCCGGACAGTCGTGCTGTCGATTATCCCATATTCATTGGCGGGGGTCAGCAGCCTGACTTCGGAAAATCCGCTCGATCACGCCACTTTCGCACCAGCGGCGCAGTCGCGGAACCGCGGCGGCAGATCATGGCAGGGAATGCCTGCGGGCCAATTGACGATCTCCCTGTTTCCCTTCCCGGCAGCAATGCTGGATATCAGTCAATGATTGCTCATGAAGCGGGACCGTATGGGGAACTGTATCTGCCCTGCTGCCGTCATGACGGGGCCATAGGCGGCAGGAGGCTGGAACGCCGCCATGCGGGGCTGACCCTGACCTGCGTCGGGGGAGGGCCATAAACTTCCCCCTCCATCCCGATTTCTGGTAGTGCGGATGGCATGTCCGCAACCATGCAGGAAGCCACCATGCCGACAACCGTTCTTTATTCCCCCGATGATGTGCGCAGGCTGCTTGCGGCTGGCGACGCGGTCGTGATCGACGTGCGCGACCGGAAGGATTTTGACGCAGGCCACATACCCGGCGCGGTCAGCATGCCCGACATCTTCACCTATCTGGCAGAAACCACACAGGATGGGCTGCACACGCTGCAGCAGACCTTCGCCAGCCTGTTTGCCGATTACGGGCTGGATGGCAAAAAGACCGCCATCGTTTACGAAGATGCCCTGCACACGCGCTATGGCGCGTCATGCCGGGGGTACTGGATCCTCAGCTATCTCGGCTATCCATCCGTTGGTATCCTTGATGGCGGGCTGAGCGCATGGCGCAGGGGCGGCGGGACGCTGACGACCGAAACCGTCACCCCCGCGCGCACCACGTTTCCGCTGCAGATCAATGCCGCCCTCATGGCCACGTATGAGGACGTGCGCGCGGCGCTGGGGTCGCCCACGGTCCGGTTGCTGGACAACCGCGACCGGGTGGAATGGCTGGCGGAAAGTTCGTCCCCTTACGGTGTTGATTTCGCCCCGCGCAAGGGGCGTATACCGGGAGCCGTGTGGATCGAGTGGTATGACTTCATGACAGTCACCGACAACCATGCCGCCTTCCGCAATGCGGAGGACATACGCGCCCTTGCCGCCAGCCGTGGGCTGCGGCCGGATGATGACATTATCATCTACTGTTTCAAGGGCGCGCGCGCGGCCAATACCTATGTCGCGCTGGCATCCGCCGGGTTCAGCCGCCTGCGGATCTATATGGGATCGTGGAACGAATGGTCCCGCAACCCGGCCCTGCCGATCGAGGACGGCCTGCCCAAGGCTGCCGCCCCGTATCGCGGGTGATGCCAGACCGGATGGGGAAGGGGGACATGATCCTTCAGCCCCATCCGGACGCAGGCGCATGGTCGTGATCCCTACGGTTTCTCCGGCTCATCAGGGGCAAGGGTGAACAGGTCCTCCACCATGACCCCCAGGCTGCGGGCAAGGGTCAGGGCCAGACCGACGGATGGCATGAAAACGCTGTTTTCCACGGTATTGATCGTTTTGCGTGATACCCCGACCCGCTCCGCCAGGGCCGCCTGTGTCAGTCCCTGCGCCGTGCGACATGCCCTGAGGGAATTATGGACTTTCATCCGTCAGTTCGGCCCTGCGATTAAGATGCACAAGTATGGCATTGGGCACGATCAGCCCCGCTGCCAGCAGCATGGGCCCCGCATACAGCGCCAGTGGTGGTGCGACAACCAGCACGACCAGCAGCAGCGCCAGTGCCAGCAGCATCACGCCATAGCCGGTGCGTAGCGCCCGCATGCGGAAAAAGGCCTGCATTTCGTCATGTGGATCGTAAAACGGGCCGTCCCCCATGAACATCACGTGACTGAACTCGACAAGGGCGAACAGGCCGAACAGACCGCATGCCAGTGGCAGGAAGCCGGGATTGCGCACCGGGTCCACCTGCCGCATCCAGACGGCCAACAGCACGATGGCAAGGGAGCCGAGCAGGAACGCCAGCCTCACCGGGAATGACATGCGCCTGACCTCGCCACGCTCCAGCGCGTGACGTGTTCGTGCCAGATCATCCGTCCAGCGCCGGTGCAGGATGATCCTGTCCCAGCCCATACGCAGCGCGATCAGCAGGCACAGGAAACACAGCCCCTCGGGCCATGTGCCATGCCGGGCCTCGAACACCTGCCAGCCAAACAGCCACCCGAAGGGCCGGTAAGCCTGAACCCAGGTGTAACCGCAGGCGACAAGGACCAGCCGGGCCCATTGCCAGGGGGTGAAACC
Source organism: Komagataeibacter oboediens (assembly GCF_018491655.1). NCBI lineage: Bacteria > Pseudomonadati > Pseudomonadota > Alphaproteobacteria > Acetobacterales > Acetobacteraceae > Komagataeibacter > Komagataeibacter oboediens. The sequence continues at coordinate 123,125 of NZ_JABLUU010000010.1, forward strand.
AGGGAATTTCCGTTTCAACGTCATGTCCGTCACCACGCGATATGTCACCTTAAGGTTACATATCGTCCTGACCGGGCCGGGTGCAAGCCAAATCGGGGGATGGGGCCGGTCGGGGGCTCAATTCAGGTCAGGGGTGGAATGCCGCCTGTGCCCAAGGTTATGACGTCAGGGTATTTTCCCTCATCCCGTGCGGAATTTCCTGTATCCAGATTCCACGCATGGGGCAAAGCTGGGTGTTCCATCGAGTCACGGGGAGAATGAATTTGAAACATGTGCTTCTGCTGGTCGGCGTCCTGCTACTGGGTTCAGGCGCCAGTGCCTGCGCAGGAGCGGTTCCGGCAGACCGGCCGCCCGTGGCCGCGCAGGCACTGATCTCGCACCTGCACATGGAAAAGATCCCCCATGAAGGACCATGGTTCGTACAGACGCTGAAAAGTGGCGAGACGGCCGGCGGCGGACCGGCCACGGGTGCGGCGGGCGAACGGCGGGCCTACAGTGCGATCTACCTGCTTCTGACGCACCAAGATTTTTCAGCCATGCACAGGCTGGCAACGGATGAGGTCTGGCATTTCTATGGGGGCGATCCGGCGACGCTGCTGCTGCTTTACCCCGACGGGCATGGCGAGACCAGAGTCTGGGGCGGCAACGTTCTGGCCGGGGAGGAACCGCAGATCCTTGTGCCACGCGGCACATGGATGGGGGCCATGCCCAGGGGAGCTGCGCGGACGGCCTATACCTTTGGCGGCAATACGCTTTCCCCCGGTTTCGATTATGCGGATTACGAGCAGGGCTATCGTGATGACCTGATGGCCCGTTACCCCCAATTTGCCAGACAGATTACCGAACTGACACGACAGGATGCCCTGAGCAGGCCCGCAGACATGAAGACGGTCGGGACGCCACCGGCACCGGTGCAGCTTGAGGAACTGGTCGGCCGGACTGCGCCGCAACACTCGGACCGGATCAGTGGCTCGCGGTTTGTCATCTCTGCCGGACATGGCATGCCCCGCATGATGACCCGCAAGGGACATGAAGTCATGTTTGTCGTCAGCGGGCAGGGCAGTATTCAGGTCGGTCATGATGTCCGCCCCGTGACGGCGGGATCTGTCATCTATCTGCCGCCCCGGGTTCCGCACAGCATCAACGCCGTATCGACCCTTGTTTTCTATGTCGCCGCCGCACCGGCCTGGCGACAGTCGGATACGCAGGTTCTGAAACCATAATCCTGCCCCTGTCGCATGCCCGGCCGCGGCGTGCGGTCGGTTGATGCCGAGCGGTAGCAGGCCAGGTTGGATGCTGCCGCTCGAAGCATGTTGCGATGCCTCCGAATGGCCTGGGATCGGTAGGAACGCGTAAGGCGGGAGTGACCCTTGCGTGGAGTGCAGCAGTGGTCCCGTGCAGGGATGTCCGGTGTGAGCCCCGTTTTTCAGGCCGGTCGGGCAGTGAAGCGGCATCATAAACCCGATTGGAGATGAAAGCTTTCAGGACCGACTTCATCCCCAGGGGAATCTGCTTCCGTGATGTCGGCTCCCTGTCGATGGGGCAGGCATGGCGTAGCGGCCTTTATAACTGCATGCATTTTCATGGTCAGTGCGCCATGGAGGTGTCCGCTGGACTGATTCATTTCCCCTCTTTACGGGCACTCGCGCCATGTCCGACCGATCATCACGCGTGCATTGCCATGGTTGGCCGCCTTCCGCCGGGAAATCCGTTCGACGATGCCGGGGTTACATTGGCGGCACGGCTGTTGGCGCATATTTCCCGGCCATCGGGATGCATCGGCTGATCCGCACCGTACTATCCGGAATGTTCATGCGATCCGCAATCCCCGGCCGTGGTCAGTCGTGATGTCTGGAAAGCAGGCCATAGGCGTCGGGCACAAAGCGCCGCAACAAAGGCCACCCGTTATCGTTTAAAGCAGGTGAATACCGAAACAGGGGGACATGGAGTGCTGGCACAGATTGCGACGGGACCAGATGATAGCCCTGGAGACGTCTGAAAATGTAAGGAAAATCAATCCTAACGCAGATGGTAGCGGTGGACGGATTTGAACCGCCGACCAAGGGATTATGATT